>JAICVT010000298.1 GCA_025935235.1 Ktedonobacterales bacterium
GCTGGCGGCTGGCGGCATCGCGCTGGTCGGCCTGAGCGGCGGGCTGGTCGGCTGGATCGCGGGCGCGCTGCTGATGGGCGTGGGCATGGCGCTGCTCTATCCCACGCTGCTGGCGGCAGTCAGCGATGTCGCCCGCCCGCGCTGGCGCGCCTCCTCGCTGGGCGTCTATCGCCTCTGGCGCGATAGCGGCTATGCGCTGGGCGCGCTGCTGATCGGCGTGGTCGCCGACCGCTTTGGCCTGCTGGCGGGCTTCTGGTTCTGCGCGGTGGCGATGGCGCTCTCTGGCCTGCTGGTGGCGGCGCTGATGTATGAGACGCTGCCCACCCGCCGCGTGACCCACCTGGCATGGGAGCGCGACGCGCGCTTCCAGTGATCGGGGCCAGCGATGAAGAGCATGGCAGGCTGCCAACGTTGACAGAGCTGTTATGCTGGAGGCGCCGTGCGGGGGCTGGGGATGATCTGCGCAGAGGATGCGCCTGGCGCATGTGCGGAAGATGGCCAGAGGAGGCGTCGCCGTGGGTTGGTTTGGGTGGCTGCGCGGTCGCGGTATCAGGGCGCGAGCGAACGCTACAACGTTGGCGCAGTCCCACAACGCTGCGAAAGTGGCTGTGCAGGGGCGAGAATACCTCACGACAGCGCCCTATTTTCTGCCGAAGGATGAAGAAGAGGTCAACCGGCTCGACTTCCAGCATTACCTCTTCCGCTTCGCGCTCAGAGGCAACTACGCCGCGCCCATCCAGACGCCCGCGAGCATTCTGGATGTCGGAACGGGAACCGGGCGCTGGGCGATGGAGATGGCCGCGCTTTTTCCCCTGGCCAATGTCGTCGGGCTGGATGTCGTTCCACCGCCCGCCGATGAGAACGCTTCGTTGGGACACGGACTGGATCGCCGCCCGGATAACTACATCTATATCCAGGGCAACGTGCTGGACGGCCTACCCTTCCCTGACGCCAGCTTCGACTTCGTGCATCAGCGGCTGCTCGTGGCGGCGCTTCCTGAGGCGCGCTGGCCAGGCGTGGTGGCCGAACTGCTGCGCGTGACACGGCCCGGTGGCTGGGTAGAGCTGCTCGAAGCGATCCCCACGAAGGGTGGGCCCGGCATGAACGCGCTCTATGAATGGCTGGTCGCCGTCGGGCTGCGGCGCGGCGTCAACACGCTGGTGACGCCGCACATCGCCGATTTCCTGCGCGCCGCTGGCGCGCAATCGGTCGTCGCGCGCGATCTGCCGATGGCTATGGGTAAGTGGGGCGGGCGCGCGGGCATCATGATGGAGACCAACTACTTCGCGCTCCACAAGGGTCTGGAGGCCATGATGGAGCAGCAGGGCATCACCACAGCGCGGGCGTTCGAGGAGGCGATGGCGGCCGCTCGGCAGGAGATCGCTCAGGGCCAGTACATCTGGCCGTATTTCCTCGCCTACGGCCAGCGCCCATAGGAGCGGCGCATGCTCGCGATGCGCCAGCACAGCAGCCCGAAGCAACGCCACGCCAGCGCTACTTGAGGAGCGTAGCGCGGCCTGCTAGAATGGCCTCGGCATGCGACAAACGCGCGACGTGTGTTGGTCAGGTCGAGGAGGAGCTTGTGACCCGCATCTTTATCTCGTACCGCCGGGAGGATTCCGCCGATACCTCCGGTCGTCTGTATGACCGGCTCGAAACACGCTTTGGCCATCAAAACGTGTTCAAAGATGTGGACAACATCCCGCCCGGGGTGGACTTCCGCACATACATCAGCAACGCGCTGCAGATGAGCGATGTCGTGCTGGTGGTCATCGGCCCGCACTGGCTCGCCAGTGTGGACGGCGCGGGAGGCCAGCCGCGACTCTTCGCCAGCAACGACTTTGTGCGCATCGAGGTAGAGGCCGCGCTGCAGGTACGCAAGGTCATCATCCCGGTGCTGTTGGGCAATGCCATGATGCCCGAGGAACACGCGCTGCCGCCGAGCATCGGCGCGCTGGCCTACATCAACGCCAGTCGCCTGCGTCCCGATCCCGATTTCCGCCACGACACCGACGCGCTGATGGCGACGCTCGCGCAGTTCAATCCGCCCGCGATCGCGCCCATGCCCCACGGGATGACCGGCCCCACGCCGCAGAATGTACAGCAGCTCAAATACGCGCTGGAGACGGTCACAGGCAAGTCGTATCGTCCATCGCTGAGCCAGTCACAGCGCGCCCTCTACCGCGGGCTGCTCATCGGGCTGGGCCTCCTCGCGTTTGGCGTCTGGGTGAGCGCGCTGGTCATCCAGTATGGCGCGAACCAGGGAACACCCGATACGCTGACACTCTACACGCTGCCTGCCATCGCTATCGCCATTGATGTGATCGGGACCATCATAGCGATCATCGTCGCGCTCTTCGTCAAGCGCGGCGTCTGGATCGTCTATCGGCTGCTGTGCAACATCTTCCCGCTCGGCATCGCGCCCGCAGTCTATGGCGCCTTTGGCCCGATGTGAGCCTGGATCGCTGCCGCCGTCTTGCGCTTGACAGGCGGCGGTGAGCGCGCCTACGCTGATGCCACGGTGACTTCACGACGGAGCATTCGGCTGCGATCAGCGGAAGGGAGCGACGCGCGTGGCGGCAAGCACGGGAGCAAGCACAACACCGCTGGTCGGCATCATCATGGGCAGCGACTCCGATCTACCGGTGATGCGCGGCGCGGCAGCGATGCTGGAGCGCTTTGGCGTGGCGTATGAGCTGCGCATCGTCTCGGCGCACCGCACGCCCGACGACATGGCGGACTATGGGCGCACGGCGCACGAGCGCGGGCTGCGCGTCATCATCGCCGGGGCGGGCGGCGCGGCGCACCTGCCGGGGATGATCGCCGCGCACACGCCGCTGCCGGTCATCGGCGTGCCCGTGCCGACCGAGTGGCTGCGCGGCCTCGACTCACTGCTCTCCATCGTGCAGATGCCCAGCGGCGTGCCGGTGGCCACCGTCGCCATCGGCAATGCGCGCAACGCCGGGCTGCTGGCGGCGCGCATCCTGGCGGCCAGCGACGCCGACCTGCGCGCGAAGATGCTGGCCTATCAGGCCGAGATCGCCGCCGAGTCGCGCGCCAAGAACGACGCCCTGCCACCCGAAGCCCCTCCATCTGGAGCCTGAGCGACGCCCAATCTATCCACATTCCCGCCCACTTATACACGCGAATGTGGATAAGTCAGCGGCGGGTTGTGGATAACCGCGCCTGACCTCAGCGCCTGATCTGCTCCGGCTGGCAAGCCGCATCAGGCCAACAGTTCCGCCGATGCGAGAAACGGGTGAGCGAGATCCTCAGCGCCGAGGTCCAGGATATAGAGGCCTGTGGACACCCGCTCGATGAAGCCCCACTCCCAGATCGCGGCCTCTTCGACGCCCGTGTGGGCGCTCATCAGCCCACAATACTCGCGAGCCAGCGTGACGGCGTCCCCGGCGAGGAGCTGCTGGGACCAGTCGCGCAGTACGACGCCCAGATCATAGGCTGGTTCGGCGAGGAAGCCGTCGGGGTCTACGAACACGAATCCCGACTCTGCCCCCGCGCGCGGCGTCAGCGCTTGCAGCGCGTTCCCAGGGTGCGGATCGCCGTGGACTACCACACTGCGGGCGAGGTCAAACGCGGCGGCGCGCCTCTCGGCATAGCGCAGGACAAGCGCCACGACCCGTTGCGAGCACGGGCGGCCCATGCGCTCCCATCGGCGGCTGATCGAGCGGCCGAGCCACGTCGCCTTCTCGTCGCCGGTCATCACCGCCGGGCCTGCGGGGCGCGGCGCCTGCCACGCCTGACCAAGCGTCTGGCACAGCGTCTCGATCACGCGCTCTGGCGGCAAGGCGAGTTGGTCCAGCGCCGGGCCAAGCGCCTCCAGCAGCATCGCTTCGCGCTCGCGGTCGTAGGCCAGCAGGCGCACATAGCCGCGCCCATGCGCGCTGGCGAGCGTGCGCAGTTGGTCGCTGAACCCCTGTCCTGGGAGCGCGATTTTGAGGACGGCGTCGTGGCCCGCCGCTGCTCGCGCCCGCGCGACATAGGAGGCGCTCCCGCTCGTGAATGGAGCGCCAACGGTGATCGCCCAGGCGCGCTCCAGATAGGCGATCTGCTCGGGAAGCGCGGCCAGCCATTGCTCGCCCTGGCTCCCAAGCTGCTCGGCCTTGAGCCGAACCAGGCTCGGCGTCTGCGCTACGTGTTCGTCCATGCGGTGAGCATACCATCCTGGCCGCCGCGCGGCCCTTGCTGACCCGTCAGCGTTTGGCGTTCTGGCCGTAGTCTTCCGCCAGGCCAGCCACGACCGTCGCGGGGTCCACGTAGCGCGACGGTGTGATGATCGTCACGCCCTCCGCTGGCAAGATGGCCAGCGTGTAGCGGATGCCCTGCGCGTCCAGCTCGCGCGCCAGCAGCGGATGTGGCTCGGTCAAGATCAGGATGAAGCTGGGGCGGCTGGCCGCGCGCACCCGTTCGAGCGTGCCGGGTGGCCGCGCGATGCCGCCGCGCACGACCTGATCGTAGTAGTCGGCGCAGACGGTCTGGCCGTCGCTCTCGAATGTGATGACGTTGCCGATCCAGTGGTTGCACCAGGCGTCCTGGATGCCCTGTTGCTTGAGGTAGGCGAGCAGCGGCGACATGCGCGCGGGCGGCGCGTAGAGGTAGTAGGGCGAGTGGAATGTCTCGGTTGGCGAGGCGGTCAGATAGGTCGCGCCCTGCGCCACGCCCGCGATCAGCAGCACGGCCAGCGCGGCGCTCCAGCCGCGCCGCAGCGCCGCATCGCTGAGCGCGGCGCCCGGCCCACGTCGCCAGACCCGCACGGCGCTCCACAGCCGTGGCGCGGCGAAGAGCGCCAACAGCAGGAAGGGCAGCGCCAGCGCCAGCGGCGCGGCATAACGCCCCGCCTGATCGTAGTCGCAGCGCTTCGTCTCGGGCCACGCCGAGGTAGAGAGGCAGAAGACGGCGGTGACAGCGCCCGCATAGAGCAGCGGCAGCCCAATGCGCAGCGTAGAGGACGCGAGCCGCTGGCGCAGCAGCCACGCGGCGGCCACCAGCGCCACCAGCGGAGGCAGCAGCAGCAGCGCGCGCAACGGCTGCCAGCCCAGCCCCTCGGCGGGGAGCCAGCCATCCAGCGCGCGGGGCGCGGCGCAACTGAAGTAGCGCACGGTGATGGCGAGGCCAATCGCGGCGCGGCCAGAGCGCGCGACCGCGCTGGCGCTGGGGCTGACGCCAGGCTGGGTGAAGTAGACCGCCAGATTCGCGCCCGCGTGGCGGATGGCGTAGAGCCAGGCGGGCAGCCCGCCGACCGCCGCGCCGACGACCAGCGCCAGGCAGGCTAGCGCAGCGCCCAGTCGGAATGTGTCGGTTCCTGTGGCAGACGACCAGAGCGCGGGCCAGCGCTCCACCAGCCGCCGCCAGGGGCCGGGGAAGACGCGCGTCAGCAGCGGCGCGATCAGCCAGAGCGCGCAAGCCACCAGCGCGTAGCTGATGAGCGGGTTGACCCAGAAGCCCAGCCCGGCGAGCAATCCCCACAGCAGCCAGCGCCGCGCCAGCTCGAAGGGCGGAGCGCAGGCGCGCAGCCGGTCGGCCAGTTCCACGGTCGCCAGCAGCAGCGCCAGCGTGATGAC
>JAICVT010000572.1 GCA_025935235.1 Ktedonobacterales bacterium
AACCAGGCCGCATTGCGATTGTCGATCGGCGCCTTCCACTTGATGGAGAAGTCCGATGGCGCCAGCGCCTCCAGGTTGCCAATCGGCGGCTGCGCATTGGGATTCGTCCAGATGAAGAGCATCCCAGCCGACGCCTGCAAGTTGAGGATCCCGCCCTCGGGAACGACGTGATCAGTGAGGATCGAGCCGTTGGCAGCGGAGAGAGCGTAGAGATGGCCAGCGGCTTTTGGGTTCAAGGCGTCTCCACCGGCGGGCGCGGTGGCGGTGTACACCACCCCATTTAGCGCCACAAGCCCGGCGAAGAACTGCGCTGTCGTGCCAAGATGGGCGCTCCACAACAGCGAGCCGCTGCTCGCGCTCAGCGCCGCCACCCCACCGGGAACCGCCACATCGCCCGCGACGGAGGAGGCCGCGTACACGGCGTTGTTTGTCGCCACCAGCAGATTGGGCGGCCCTTGCAGCGGAACCGTGTGGCGCCACAGGACGGCGCCCGTGTCACCGCGATAGGCGACGATGTCGCCGTAGAGCGCTCCATTCGGTGTGACGCGCAGGTACAGTCTGCCATTCGCAAGCGCCATTGGGCCGGCCTCACCTGAGATATCGGCTTTCCAGAGCGTCTGGCCGCTGGCAGCATCAAGCACAATCAGCTGGTCGTCGGGTGGGCCGTCGGAGCCCGCCATGCCGAGCCGGGCATACACGCGCCCGTCGGCCACGATCACCTGACGCAGCGAATGCTGCCCGACGGGCGTGCTCCACAGCGGCTTCCCACTGGCTGCCCCAAGCGCGCCAATGACCATCCGCCCATCAGTGCGGCGTCCGCCGTAGACGGCGTCGGCGGTCACAGCCGCCGGTCCGATGGAGTCGGCCTCCGACGTCTCCCAGCGCTGGGAGCCATCGCTGGCGTTATAGGCGGCGAGCACACTGGTTCCCGTCTGAATGTCCGTCAGCATCACGTAGATTGTCTGTGCATCCGCGATGAGACTGCCCCAGTGCTGTGTGATGTGAAGGGTCCAGCGTGGCGAGCCATCGCTAGCATTGAGCGGTCGCAGGAAACACGAGGATGGATCCTGCGAGGGGAACGACTCGCAGGTGACGAGGTAGCCGACCACACCGCCGGTCTGCTGTGTCCCGGGTGTCACGTCGGCGGGCGCACGCGAGGCCACGGTCGGCGTCATACTCACCGCGCCTGCTCCTCCGACGGCGCTGCAGCCGGAGAGGGCCAACACGAGGCAGAGTAGCCCTGCGAGCGGGGTAACCGCTCCTCGCGCACGGCATCGTGCGGCGATCGGCAGCGAGTTGACTGGGAGCGCGTTGTGCATCGGTGGCCCCATTCCTGGAAGGGAATCAGCGCGATCTAACTCAACAGTGATCGGCGCCATTCTAGCAGCGCCGGGCGTTGCGATCAACACCTCAAGGCGGTGGGCATTTTGATTGAGCTTGCGCCCAGCCCGCGAATCTGCGATAGTTGAAGGCTCGCCTGAAGGATGACGCTCGAATCGCGCACGGTGGTTGGATGGGATGAAGGGCGAGCGGAGGGAACGACAGCGATGCTCCTGACACTGACCTGCACGACGCCCAACGCGCCTGAGGTAGGCTATCTGCTCGGCAAGAATCCAGCGTCGGTCTTCGAGCGGCCCTTCTCGGCGGGCGTGGTCTGGGTCTTCTATCCCGAGGTGGCCGAGGATCACATCACCGTGGCACTGCTCACCGAGATTGACCCGATTGGCCTCGTGCGCGGCCCGGCGCCGCTGACCCAGCTCGGCCAGTACATCAACGACCGCCCGTATATCGCCTCCAGTCTGACCAGTGTGGCGCTCAACACCGCGTTTGGCTCGGCGCTGGCGGGCCGCGCCACGTCGCACGCCGAGCGCGTGAGCGAGCCGATGCGCTGGCGCATCGCGCTGGA
>JAICVT010000495.1 GCA_025935235.1 Ktedonobacterales bacterium
AGATGGACTCCAGGCGACCCGCGGGCCGTCCCCGCCGTCCCAGCCATCCCAATACGCTCGGCGAGGCATGGCGCCGCGCCAACGGGCCGCGTCGGCGCAAGGCGGACAATCTGCCGCCGTTGCCCGACTGGCCGCCGCTGCGAGGGGAGCGCCTGGAGGATCGAGCACTGCCCGATTGGCCCTCGCTCGGCCCCAGCCCCTCGGTCGGCGGGCGATCCTCCCCACGCAACCGTCTGGGCGCCGGGTATGACGAGGCTGAAGATGTCTATGAGCATGACGGCGAGCATGGAGCCGAACATGGAGCCGAGCACGGAGCCACGCATGACTCAGCGCCGTGGCCGGCATCGTGGCCTCAGCCAGGGGAGCCGCTGGCGTCCGATGCGCGGCAGCCCACATGGGCGTTCTGGCGGCGGTGGCGCGGCGCTTCACGCCGGACGCGGGTGGCGATCGTCGCGGCGATTGTGCTGCCGCTGCTGCTGATCGCGGGCTGTTCGAGCCTGACGCTGAGCGCGCTCAACAACCTCACTCTTGGCGCCTCCTCATCGCTGCTGGGCGGGCAGACTACGCAATCGGCGCAATCAGCCACCCAGCAGGCCAGCGCGCTCACAGGCACGCCCGCCGCCGCTACAGCGACGCATGCGGCCAGTGTGGCGACCAGCGCCCCGACCAGCGCGCCCACCCGCGCCGCCACCAGCACGCCGAACCAGACGCTGACCCTCACCATCACCTGCGCAAGTGGCAGCCTGCGTGGGACGGGCACGGTCTGTGCGCAGACGCTACCATCCGCCTCGCTCAGCCTCACCGTGCGCTACTGTGATGGAACCGACGCCAAGGGGCTGCATGGCTCCGCCACCGCCAGTTCCACTGGCGCCTACACCTGGACATGGCCCGTGCGCACCACCTGCGCGGGCGCCGCGACCGCGACCGTCACCGCGCAATGGCAGGGCAAGACAGTCACCGCCTCGAAGACGTTCACCATCACCCCATGAATATCGCCCGCTCGCGCCCAAACCGTCTCAGCGATTGAACCAATCGCGCCGCTCGCGACACCTATTCCTCGTCAAGGCTTATGACAGCGGTAAGCCTTCTGGAAAGCGGGTAGCGCGAGTGAGATACGCCCATGCAGGATGAGCCGCGAGATGAGCGACTGCTGCTGGCCCGGATCGCGACGGGCGACGAGGAGGCGCTGCGCCAGCTCTACGGCGCCTATCGTCCGCGCCTGCGACGCTACCTCTGGCACCAGCTCGCGGGCGACAACGCCAGTGTCGAAGATGCGCTCCAGGACGTCTTTCTGGCGGTGTGGCGCACGGCTGGCGGCTATCGTGGCGAGGCGCGTGTCTCGACCTGGCTCTACCAGATCGCACGCTATGTCGCGCTGGGCGTGCGGCGGCGGCGTACTCGCCAGCCAGACGCGCTTCGGCTCGACGCCGACCAGGATGCCGACGAGGGCGCCGAGCGTCTCCCCTACGACGCTCAGGGCTGGTCGGCGGGTGACGACTCCTGTGAGCAGCGGGCGCTCGACCGGGTGGCGCTGCGTGATGCGCTCGCTCGTCTCTCGCCAAGGCATCGCGAGGCGCTGACGCTGGTCTTTCAGCATGGATTCTCGCCGCAAGAGGTCGCCCAGATACTCGACGTGCCCGCAGGCACGGTCAAGAGTCGCATCAGCTACGCGCGCAAGGCCCTGTTGCGCGCGCTCGATCTGACGCTGGCGGAGGAGGCCCACCGTGACACCTGAGATGACCTGTTCGGCGTGCCGCGAGCTGCTACCCTGGCAGACCGCAGCCAGCCTGACGCCCGATGAGCGCGCGGCAGTGGAGCGTCACCTGGCGAGCTGCCAGGACTGCCAGCGCGAGGCCAGCCTGTGGAGTGCCGTCGCGCTGGCGCTGGCCGAGGATGACCGGGCTGTCCCACCCGATGACGACGCCGAGGCCGCATGGCAGGCGCTACGCGACCGTCTGGAGCCACGCGCGCCGATGGTCGTGGCCCAGAGGCGGCCTCATTCGCTCGCGGACGCCCACACTGCGTCACCCTCGATAGCGAAGACGCCGACGCCGCCCCGATTCCGCCGTCCGGCGCTGGCCGCGCCCGCCGCCGTCATCCTGGTGGCCCTGATCGCCGCGCTCTTCGTCGGCTTCGGCGCGCGACTCCGCCACTCGCGGACGCCCGCGGTGTCTGCCACGGCGACGCCCACCGCCTGTGTGCCAGGCGCCCTGCGCACGACGATTCCAGCGCATGGCAGACTGAGCGAGCTGAGCATGACCTCGGCGCGGGCTGGCTGGGCGGTGGGCAGCATCATCACCGGAACGGATTCCTCGACGGCCAGCTATCAGACGCTGCTGCTGCGCTTCAATGCGTGTCAGTGGGCGCCCGCCGGGGAGAGCATCGCGTCCGCCGAGCTGGATAGCGTCTCGATGACCTCCGCGACGGACGGCTGGGCGGTCGGGACGACACATGCTGGCGTAGACGGGGCCGACAACACGCTGCTGGCCCTCCACTACAGCGGCGGCGCATGGCAGCGGGTGAGCGTGCCAGCCGCGCCGAGCGGCGTGGTCGGCGCGAAAGTCCGCATGACCGCCGCTGGCGACGGCTGGATGCTGCTCGACCGGGGCGGGCGGCATGTCACGCCGTATCAGAAGCAGTAT
>JAICVT010000412.1 GCA_025935235.1 Ktedonobacterales bacterium
CTTACAAGGGTAGGTTTTTGAGGTTGGCGCGATAAAACAACGAGGCAGCTTCATCGGGTAGACTCTCGACCGAATCGTGTCACGGGAGTCTGCGAGGTGCAGCATGTCTCGTCAGGAGGCAGTATCGGCGTGGGTTGCGGAGGTGTCAAGCCACTTGCCAGCGTTGAGCCGTCCGCAGGCGGTCGTCTTGGCGCTGTGGAGTCTGGGGATCGCGCTGGCAGGCTGTTGCGGGCAGACCAGCGTGGTGGCGGTGCTCGCGGATCTGCTCGAGCAGTCGGAGGGGACGGTGCGCCAGCGGCTGCGGGAGTGGTGTTACGCGGCGTGCGACAAGGCGGGGAGTCGGCGCGGGGTGGCGCGCCGCGAGTTGGAGGTCGCGACGTGCTTCGCGCCGCTGCTGGGCTGGGTGCTCGCCTGGTGGGAGACGCCCAGCCCCCACGAGCGCCGCGTGGCGCTGGCGCTGGATGCCAGCACGCTGGGCGACCGCTTCACGGTGCTGGCGCTCAGCGTGCTCTATCGTGGCTGCGCCATTCCGGTGGCTTGGGTGGTGGTGCGCGCCCAGGAGCCGGGCGCGTGGCGTCCGCACTGGCTGGCGCTGCTCGCGCGGATGCGCGGCTGCGTTCCCGCCGACTGGCTGGTGGTCGCGTTGGCGGATCGCGGGCTGTATGCGCCCTGGTTGTATCAGGCGATTGTGGCGGTCGGCTGGCATCCCTTCCTGCGCCTCAATGCCGGGCCGCACAGCGCTGGCCTGTACCGACGGGCGGCGGGCGGGGGCTGGCGTCCGCTCAGCAGCCTGCTGCCGCAGGTGGGAGCCCAGTGGGCGGGCGCGGTGGTCTGTTTTGCACGGCAGGCGGTGGCGGGTACGCTGGTGGCCTGCTGGGAGCCGGGGCATGCCGAGGGGTGGGTGGTGTTGACCGATCTACCACCCAGCGTCGCCCAGGCGGCCTGGTACGGACTGCGCGGCTGGATCGAGGCTGGGTTCAAGGACACCAAACGCGGCGGCTGGCAATGGCAGCAGACGCGCATGACCGATCCGGAGCGGGTCAGTCGGTTCTGGCTGGCGCTGGCGGTGGCCACGTTGTGGGTCGTCAGCCTCGGCAGCGCCGCCGAGGATCAGACCGCGGATGCCGCCCCCCGCAGCCACCTGGAACGCTTGGAGGCGCCGCCCGCCACTCAGGTGGCGCGGCGGCAGCGCAGCGGACGGCCCACCCCCCGTCGACTCAGCTGTTTCCGGCGCGGCGTATTGCTGCTGCGCCAGTGGATCGGCAGCACGCTGTGGGGACGGGGCCACGCGCTGCCACACGGACGCTTCCGGCCTGAACCCTGGCCTGAACCCTGGCCTGAACCCTGGCCTCTTGCTGCCAGTGGCTCCGCCCCCATAGGCTGCGGATCCACTGGCAGCACCCGGCAACAAACCTACCCTTGAAAGCCCCTCACCCCTCCCCTGCGAGGGGGGACAGGCGGAGAGGTTCCACGCGCCCCACGCCAACCTTCGGCGGGGAAGAGAGTCTACGCCAGCGCGGGCGCCTGCCGCTGGCCACGCGACAGCGCGGCGACCACGGCGCAGAGCATCGCCGCGAGCGCGGATGGACAGTACAGCAGCGCGATGCTGATCTCGGAGTTGTAGGCGGGCGCGGAGCCGCCAACAGCGACCCATAGATTGCTGGCCGCCTGCAGATAGACGCCGACGACGCACAGTGCGGCGCCGGGGACGATCAGCCACCGCCAACTCCCGCGCGCCAGCCTGGCCGCCGTTCTGCGCGCGTCCTGCCAGGCGGCCAACGCCACCAGCAGCGACGCCGCCACGGACAGCCCACAACCGAGCAGCGATGCGATGATCGTTGTGTTGCGAATACCAGGGCCGTAGGGCACCGTTCCCGGCATTACCTGAACGATATGCTGCGTTGCGGTGAACACCAGCGCCGCCAGTCCCAGCGCTGCACTAAGGAGTCCTAGCGCCCACTCAATTCTGCGCATTGTCCTGCCTCCTGTCGTTACCTGATCCGCTACCGCCCGCTTGACCGCTATGCGCAGGATAGGCGGCGTCAGAGCGCGGCGTCAAGGGCCGCGTCTGGCTGCACAGCGGACGGCTCCTGCTCCGCGTCGCGAATGTAGCGCTTGCCGCGCAGCAGCGAGGCGACCGCCGCGATCACACACATCGCCGCCGAGATGTAGAAGGCGGCGTGCAGCCCCACCATAAACGGGCTGGAGATCAGGTTCGGGAAGAAATCTTTGCCCAGCAGGATGTTCAGATTCGACGGCGAGATGTGCGCGCGCACCGGAGCTGGCAGCAGCACGCCAATCGGGTTGTAGCCCAGGAAGGCGCCAAAGAGTGCGCCAGTCGGCGGCAGATTGGCGATCTGCTGGGCCGCCTGGGTGGGCACGCCGTAGCGCGTCAGGCCATTATAGAAGGCCGAGGGGATGGTAGCCGCCAGTCCGCTGATGATGATGCTGAAGAACACGCCGATGCTGAAGAGCGAGGCGGAGTTCTGGAACGTCGCGCGCATCCCCGACGAGACGCCGCGCGTCTCCGCTGGCACGCTATTCATGATGGCCGTCGTATTCGGCGCCGCGAACAGCCCGGAGCCAGTCCCCAGCACGACCAGGCAGAGCGCGAACAGGCCATAGTTGAAGTTGGCGGGCAGCAGCGTCAGCCCGATGAAGCCCGCCGCCTGCATCAGCATGCCCAGCGTCGAGAAGGTGCGCGCGCCAAAGCGGTCGGTAAGGTAGCCGCTGATCGGGCCGAAGACGATGAAGCCAATCAGCAGCGGCCCCATATAGATGCCCGCCCACAGCGGCGTCTCTTCGTAGCTGAAGCCGTGCAGCGGCAGCCAGATGCCTTGCAGCCAGATGATGAGCATGAACTGCAAGCCGCCGCGCGAGAGCGACGAGAGGAAGCCCGCCGCGTTGCCCGCCGTGAACATGCGAATCTTGAACAGGTCGAGCCGGAACATCGGGTCGTCGGCGCGCAGCTCGATGAAGATGAAGGCGATCATCAGCAGCACGCCCAGCGCCAGCGTCGCGATCACCAGCGGATTGGTCCAGCCCATCGGCGAGGAGCCATACGGCTCGATGCCATAGGTGATGCCCAGCAGCAGGCTGGTGAGGCCGAGCGCGAAGGTAATATTACCCGGCCAGTCAATCTTCTGGCGCCCGCGAATCGACGCGGTCTCGCGCAGCTTCATGTAGGCCCAGACCGTGCCAAACAGGCCAATCGGCACATTGACGAGGAAGATCAACCGCCAGTTGATGACCGCCAGTACGCCGCCCAGAATCAGGCCGATGAATGAGCCAGCGATGGCGGCGATCTGGTTGATGCCCATCGCCATGCCGCGCTGATTGGACGGGAAAGCGTCCGTCAGGATGGCGGTGCTATTGGAGAAGAGGAAGCCCGAGCCAACACCCTGAATCAGCCGGGCGATAATCAGCTCCAGCGCGCCCGTGTTGCCCGTGCTCGGCGTGAGGAAGGCCAGCAGGCTGCCCGCCGTGAAGATCGCGAAGCCCAGATTATAGAGTCGGACCCGTCCCAGCATGTCGGAGATGCGCCCGAATGTGACCAGTAACGTCGCGGTGACGACCATATAGCCGAGCAGCATCCAGAGAAAGTAGCCCGTCTCGCCGGGCGACAGCGGATCGATCTGAAGACCGTTGAAGATCGCTGGCAGCGCGATCAGCACGATGCTGGCGTCAATCGTCGCCATCAGCGCGCCTAGCGTCGTATTTGAGAGCGCCACCCACTTATAGCCCGGC
>JAICVT010000600.1 GCA_025935235.1 Ktedonobacterales bacterium
AAACCGCGCCTGGGAGGCCCGCGGGCCGCGAAGTCCGCCTGCGCGGACTGGGATTCCGAACCCGCGCAGGCGGGTTTCGCGGCGGCGCGCACGCCGCCTCCCAGGCGCGATTTCAATCGCCAGCTTCACCCGCCAGGGGACGCGCGGACGAGGCGAAAACCGAAGCTGTCGTCCACGTCGCCGAAGCCGGGTTGGTAGCGGCAGGCCGCACGCGCGTCTCCCGCTTTGCCGCCCCACGAGCCGCCACGTCGGCAGAGACTTGTATCAGAATTTCGCAGCTCTGTCGTTTCACTTGTACGGTAATCGCTGACATAGGCGGTCGCTAGCCACTCCAAGACGTTGCCCGCCAGATCCTCGGCGCCGTACGGGCTGGCTCCGCTCTGGCGCCCGGCGCGCGGGTCGGGGTTGTCGGGGCCATACCAACCGACGGGCGTCGTGCCGCCGTGGCCGCTCTCGTTGGTGTTGCAGCGCATTTTGTCGAAGACATCACCCCAGGGATAGATGCGCTGGCTGCTCGCGCCCAGCGGCCCCTGCGAGTCGCGCGGGTCGCAGCGCGCCGCCTTCTCCCACTCCGCCTCGGTCGGCAGCCGCCAGGGTTGGCTCGTGCGCCCCGCCAGCCAGGCCGCGAAGTCGAAGGCATCGTACCATGAGACGTTGACAACGGGATGATCGAGCCGCTGGAACTGCTGCGCCCATGCCACTTTGAAGACTCTCCCTTCTGGCGGCTCCTTGCGCCCAGTCGCCCGCAGGAAGCAGGCATATTCAGCCACCGTGACAGGGAAGCGGGCGATCTCGAAGGCGGGCAGCGTCACCGTGCGGCGGGTCAGCTCGTTGCTCCGCGCCTTGGGGTCGTGGGCTTGGTCGCTGCCGAGGCGAAACTGCCCGGCGGGGACGACGCAGACGGGCGGGATGATCCACTCTACGCCATCTCGCGCGTGCGGAGTGAAGCCCAGTGTCGCCAGCCGCGTGGGGAAGCGCTCGGCGGGAATGAGCGGCGCGGCGGGTCGCGGCGCGGGCGCGGTGGTGGTAGTCGGGGTGGGCCCGAGTGTAGCCAGCAGCGCTTGCAGCCCCGCCGGGTAGGCCGCATCGCGACCGTCAATGTACTGCGCGAAGTAGAAGCCCATCGGCGCACAGAAATACCACTTCTCGCCGTGTATCCAGAAGGGCAGGATGAGCTTCTTCTCACCATCCGCGATCGCCAGCTCGTGCCCTACGAACTTCGAGGCGGCGGCAGGTGAGGCGCAATAGATCACGGTCGTCGCCTGGTCAATGCCGCGCAGCACTGCTGCTCGCCAATCCGGCGTGCCGGGCGTCAGTTGCTCGTGGTCGAGCCAGACCGCCACGCCCTCGCGCTTCAAATCCTCGCGCAGCCGCGCGACGAGGGCGGTATCCTTGCTGGAATAGCTGATGAAGACGCGCGGCGTACTGGCTGGCGCTGGCATCGCGCATCCTCCTCATCCACAGCACAGGCGACGCGGGCGACCCCTTGTAGCGCCAGTATAGTACGGCGTCGGGAGTGGCTCAGCGGTTGAGGTTGATTCAGATGTGGAATGGGTGGTCGTTCGCGGCGCGGGGCAACGGGCGGGTAAACCCGCAGCTAAGTGGCCTGCGGGCCGCAAAGGCCGCCTGCGCGGCCTGGG
>JAICVT010000206.1 GCA_025935235.1 Ktedonobacterales bacterium
CGCGCCTGTGCGCCGACCGGCACTCGCCGTTCGGCGCACAGGCGCGTTGCTGTGCGCCGACGGTGGCGCCAGCGGTCGCATCCGTGGCATGATCTGCTGTACGGCCCGCGTCGGCTCGTTTGCCTGTGTCCGCTGACCTGAAAGCGAGAGTGATGCGCGCCACCAACCAGTCCTCCATCGCCGCGCGAACTGACACGCCATCGTCGCGACTGTGGCGCAACCGCGATTTCAATATCTTCTGGACAGGTCAGACGCTGTCCACGCTGGGCGACTCCTTCGCGCTGGTCGCCCTGCCGTTGCTGGTACTCCAGGCCACTGGCTCGGTCGCCCAGATGGGACTCGTCACCGGTGTCTTCGGCATCGGACAGCTCCTCGCGGGGGTCTTCGCGGGCGTGATCGTTGATCGCGTGAATCGCCGCCGCCTGATGATCGCCTGCGACATCGCGCGGCTCGCGGCGTATGGCGCGATCCCGCTCTGGTGGGCGCTGCGCGGGCCAGCGCTCTGGCTGATCTTTGTGGTCGTGGCACTGGTCGCCGTGCTCAGCATGGGCTTTCAGGTAGCGTATATGACGGCCGTCGCCAACCTCGTTGACCGCGACCAGATTACCGACGCCAACGGGCGCTTGCAGGCCACCTACGCGATCGCGTATGTCGTCGGGCCAACGATCGCGGGCCTCGTCTCGGCGCGCGTGGGTCCGGTGGCGGCCATTGGCTGCGACGCGCTGAGCTTCGCCCTCTCCGCCATCTCTCTGACGGTGGTTCGCTTGCGTGCGGCGCGAGCCGACCGAGCGAGCGAGCAGCGGATCGAGGGCCGACTCGCCGAGCTGGTCGCCGGAGCGCGCTACCTCTGGAGCGAGCCGACGCTGCGCGCCATCACCTGGCTCACCTCGATCGAGGCGCTGCTGGTCGGCGGCGGCATAGACCTGTTCGTCTTCCATCTCAAGCACGATCTGCGGCAGGGTGATAGCGCCGTGGGGCTGGTGCTTGGCCTGGCGAGCGTGGGCGCGATCCTTGGCTCGCTCGCCGTTCCCTGGCTGCGGCGTCGCTTCGGCTTCGGCGCTAACTGGATCACGGGATTTGCGTTCAGCGGCGTGGCGCTGGCGTTGATTGGCCCCGCGCCAACCGTCGCGCTGGTAGCGATCTGCGCCGCCGGCTTCACACTCGGAGACACGGTGCGCGCCATTCTGCAGGTTTCGCTACGCCAGGAGCTTTCCCCCGATCACCTGTTGGGGCGCGTCACCGCTGCCTTCTGGACAATCGGCGGCGTGCCGATGTCGCTCGGCGCCGCGCTGACCACCGCGCTGGCGCAGCGGCTCGGCGCTCCCAGCATCCTGCTGGGCATGGGCGTTGGCGTGTTTGCGCTCGCGCTGATCGCCATCGCCACACCAGCGCGCGCCGCACGACCAGAGCGCCTCGCTGCGGACATCACCCCAGCGGAAGCGCCCTGACCAGAGACAGAGCGGCCGCCCTGGCTTCTCCTCTGCCTGATCGGGCGCCCCGCGCTCCAGTCACGCTTGAGTGGTGATAAACGCTACACTGCGGACCAGCCGTGGTCAACTGCCAGGATCGCGCCATTGATGTTGCTGGCTTCTCTGGACGCCAGGAAGGAAATCGCCGCGGCGATCTCCTCAGGCGCCGCGACGTGCGTTGGCGCGGCTGCCTGGATCACGGGCATCACTCTGGCAAGACCCTCCTGATTTGGCGCCGCGCCGCCCAGGCCGATGTTCGTCGCCACGCCACCCGGGCAGACCGCATTGCAGCGAATACCGCGCTCCCCGTAGAAGAAGGCGATGCTCCTCGTGAGGCCGAGCAACCCATGTTTGGAGACCGTGTACGGTGTGCCAGCGGCGCCGCCACGAAGCGCCGCTTCCGAAGCCGTATTGACAATGCTGCCCCCACCCTGCGCCAACATGATTGGAATCGCCCGCCGACAGGCCAGGAACGGCCCATTCAGGTTGATCGAGAGCACGCGATCCCACTGTTCCAGCGATACATCGGCTGCCGGTGTCATCATGTCCATGACGCCCGCGTTGTTGCAGAGAACATCCAGGCGGCCATAGGCGGATGTTGCCGCCGTCAGCATCCGCTCGATGTCCCCATCCAGCGCCACGTTGGCAGTGACTCCCGTGATCCTGGCTCCCTTCTCGCGCTGCTCCGCAACGAGCGCTTGCAGTGGCCCTTCGACCACATCCACCGCGACAACCGCGGCTCCCTCGGCCACGAATCGCTGAACCAGCGCGCGGCCAATACCTGAAGCGCCCCCGGTCACGACCGCGACCTGTTGCTCAAACCGCATACCCACAACTCCTTGTCTGATGGCGCCTTCAGCAGCGTTTGTCCGCTGAGGCCTGTGTCCAGCGCACACCCACGTGCGTTGACCTGTGCGACCTGGCGCATCGGTCAGAGATTCGGCCAGCGATGAGGACGACGCGCTGGCAGCGAGCCGCCCCCACGTGCTACACTGGCGGCATGGAAGTGATTCATACCCCCTGGATGATGCGAGCGCTCGTGGCGTAGGGCTACACCGCCGCTCCACGAGCGCCTCCTCACCGCCGACTCTCTACCTCGGCGGCCCTTTTGTATGTCCGCCACGCATCTCTTTGCGGGCGCCTCCTTCTGCTCGTGATCTGGCGACATCGCCGCGCTGTGCGCTGCCGCCGCGTCCACCATCGAACACACATGCACTCATGCAAGAACCGGAGCGCACTATGACGCAATCACAACCCTACACGTCTGGCGCCGAAAAACCTCGCCCCGTCTACAATATCGTAGGGGAGCGGGTCGCGCTCGGCCCTGGCTCACGCGAGGAGCAGATCGAGCTGTTCTATCGCGGCGACAACGATTTCGAGGTCACGCTGCTGGCCGGCGATCCGCTCTGGCCGCGCCAGCGCGAGGCCTTCGAGGTGGATTATGAGCGGCAGGCGAAGGAGCCGCATCCTGACTGGTTCGGCTTCCTGATCTATGAGCTGGCGACCGGCACGCCGATTGGCGCGATTGGCATGCGCGGCCTCGATCTGGCGGCTGGCATCGGTGAACTGGGCGTCAGCATGGGGCGCAAAGACTACTGGGGCAAGGGGCTGGGGACCGAGGCGATCAGCATGGTCGTTGACTACAGCTTCACCGTGCTCGGCCTGCACAACATCATGCTCTCCACCTATGCCTACAATGAGCGCGCCATGCGCAGCTATCTCAAGGTCGGCTTCCGCGAGATGGGCCGCCGCCGCGAGGCGCAGCGCATCGGCGACCAGCGCTACGATGTGGTCTACATGGACCTGCTGCGGTCAGAGTTTCACAGCGCGTTCAAGCCCGTCGTGCGTCTGCCCTAAACAGGCCCTCTGCTAACCCCACGGCGCCAGTCAGGCCACGCGCGCCTTCTGGCGAATGGGCGCGGTTGGCGCTGGCATGCCCGCGGCGACCTTGCGGTTGACCGACATCAGCGCTCGCCCGAAGAGATACAGGGCGGTCAGCGCCACGCCCGCCAGCGAGACCCACATGATGCCCAGCGCCAGATTCACATTGCTGTTGCTGGTAAAGAACGTCGCGATGCCAGCCAGGTTGACCTGCGACGCCGCCTCCACCGCGAATACCTGCGGGAAGTAGTAGAGCGTCGCGCCGACGACCAGGAAGACCGTCGAGAGACGATATGCATTGATGTCATCATCCACGCGGCGGGTCAGCTTCACCGCAAGCGCCAGCAGCAGGCAGAGCGCGGCCAGCGGACCAGTCAGCGGCAGCGCCGACTGCGTGACGATGTTCGGCTCGAAGAAGATCCAGCTCAGCGCGAACGTCGCTAGCAGGATGGCATCGCGCATCAGCAGGTACGACATCCACCACACGTCGGCACCCAGGCGCAGCCCGCAGCGGCGCAGCGTGCGAATGACATACGGTCGCCCCAGATGCATGATCAGCGACATGGTCCACAGCACCGGCAGGAACGCGACAATCGTGGCGACGAGCCACTCGGAGCCGCCCTGCACCAGCGCATTGGTGATTGCAGTGGCGATATCATCAGGTTTCATGCTCATACCCTCCAGGCGTTCGACGTTTTCCGCGAATCGAACGCGCGGTGATTCATCAACGTCGCATCACTTGGTCACTGGCGCGACTTCGACCTGATCAATCTGATCGGCTCGTCCGCCCGTGCGGATGGCGTAGATCGCCGCAAAGGCGCCCATCACGGCGAGCAGTCCGATCGAGACATACGCGAAGCCCACCGCCCAGATGGGGTTCGAGCTCGTCACCATCCACGCGCTGATATTCGCAAGCTGACCCGCCGCGACGGCGTTGGCCTGCACACCCAGCATGTAGGGGATGAAGTAGAGCAGCGCGCCCAATCCGAGTAGATAGGTCACCGCGCGGAATGCATTCGCATTGTGATCGGGATCGCCCGTCAACTTGATGAGCAGCACGGCAAACAGCGTCGCTGCGGCCAGTCCGCCAGTGATGGGCAGGCTGTCGGTGACCACCACATCGGGGAAGAAGAACATGAAGCTCATCACCACACCCGAGACGATCAACAGGTCGCGCAGCGCCACGTAGACCAGCCAGAGCAGGTCGGCGCCCAGGCGCAGGGTGAAACGATCAATCATATCCAGGATGTATGGGCGGCCAAGGTGCAGCCCCAGAATCGCCAGCCAGACGATTGGCAGCACGGCGGCCAGGGTCCCTTCCAGAAACTGCTCGCCACCGGCGTTGATCCCGGAGATGATGGCGTTGGTCAGATCAGTAATACTCATGGCTCGTCTCCTCACTCGCGCGTCCCCGCCATGCGGGCGGCTCCGACTTCGATGGCTGGAACTGCGGCGCCATCGGACGTCGCTGATGCTGGCGCGCCGATGACGCGCACGCTGGGACACAGATATGCGAGATCACAGCGCAGGCAGCGCGACGCTTCCAGACGGGCCTGGCGCTCTTCGAATCCAAGCGCGAACTCCTGCTGCTTGCTGCGCGCCTCGCTGCGCTCCCGCAGGGGCATGACAGCGCGCGGTGTGGAGCGCAGGTCAAGCGTGATCTGGCCGCCCTCTGGCAGGCGAGAGACCGTCTCAGGCTCATCGTCGGGCAGCTCGCTCACGTAGCGCGGCGAGAGCCCACGTAGATAAGCGTGGATGTTCTTGGCCGCCTGCCGGCCGTGCGCCGCGGCATGGATGACCGTCTTTGGCCCGTAGGTGATGTCACCAGCGGCAAACACGCCCGGCGCTCCCGTGGCCAGCGTCTGCGGGTTGATCAGCAGACCGCCCCAGGCCGCTACTTCGACGCTGGTTCCTTGTGGCAGGAACGACGGGTCAGGAGCCTCGCCGATCGCCACCAGCACATAATCAATCGACAGTTCAAACTCAGAGCCTTCGATCGCTGTGACCGACCGGCGGCCCTGCGCGTCTGGCTCACCTTGCGCCATGCGCTGCAAGCGGATGCCAACAACGCTGCCGCCATCGCCCACCAGGCTGACCGGCGTCGTGAGCGGGTGCAGCTGGATGCCCTCCTCCAGCGCGGCAACTACCTCTTCAGCCTGCGCGGGCATGTCGGCCTGTGTCCGGCGATAGCAGATGTGCGCCTCGGTGGCGCCCGCGCGCAAGGCGGATCGAGCGGCGTCCATCGCCGTGCTGCCGCCGCCGATCACAACAACCGAGCCGCTCAGCGTGGTGTCCGCATCCAGGTTGTAGCGCTTGAGGAAGCTGGTCGCAGGATAGACACCATCCAGATCCTCGCCTGGGATACCCAGCCGCTGGCTGCGCTGCGCGCCTACCGCCAGCAGCACCGCGTCATACTCGGCCTGCGTCTCCTGCAGCGTGATGTCGCGCCCCATCGCGGTGTTGAGCCTGATCTCCACACCCAGATCGCGGATCGCCGTGATGTCGCGCTCCAACTCAACGCGCGGCAGACGATACTCCGGTATGCCAATCGCCATCATGCCGCCCGCGACGGGCATTGCGTCGAACACAGTCACCCCGTAGCCGCGCCGCGCCAGATAGTACGCCGCACTCAGTCCGGTCGGCCCTGCGCCGACGATGGCGACCTTCTCCTGATAGCGCCGGGGCGAGGACACGACCTGCCGCTTCCACGGCGAGCCGTGGTCGGTTGCGAACCGTTTGAGGTCGCGGATAGCGATCGGCGCATCAAACTCTCCACGGCGGCAGACCGATTCGCAGGGCGCTGTGCAGACCCGACCACAGATAGACGGGAAGGGGTTGACTTCCGAGGCGACATGTAGCGCCTCATCATAGCGGCCCTCGGCGATCAGACTGACGTAGAGTCCGGCGTTCGTGCCGACCGGACACGCCGCCTGGCAGGGCGCGCGAAGGTCCTCTTTGCGCTCGCCCAGCCACGAGCGCCAGCTCTGCCACGTCGCCTGCTTCTCGGCCACACGCCACGTGCGCTCCTCGCCCCAGGGCTGCTCGCCCGGCTCGGTGGGCGTGGCGCGGGTGTAGGCGTCTAGCGGACTCCAGCCATCTCCAGCGGGCATCGCCGTGACCGGTCCCCGCCGCGCAAAGGCGATTGCTGGCGCGGCGCTTTCGATGACGATGGCGTTCGTGGGGCATTCTTGCGCGCAGACCTGGCAGCCGATGCAGACCGCGACCTGTCGCGGGGCCAGCATCATCCAGTCGCGCTCGCCATTGGCTCCAGGGATAGGCGTCAGCCGCTCGGTCGCGCGGGCTGGCTCACCCTCCCCAGATGGGCGTGTCATGTCGAGGCAATGCACGGGGCAGAGATCCATGCAGATGCCACAGTTGATACACGTCTCCTCGTTTACAGTGAAGCGAAATGCCATGTGACCCGCCTTTCGGCCTAGCGGCCAACCATGAGTCCATACGTACTCGTACGCATTTGCAGGCAATTGTGCGGAAGGCGGATCACGGCGCGCTCTCAGCGGGACAAAAGCAGGTCACTGCGACGTCACAGACATGCGCGCTCGGCTGCATGTCTGTATGCGCTATACTGGCCTCAGCTAGCTCACCGAACCTGCAATCATCGGCGTGGAGCGACTATGGCGCGGGAGGACAACGCTGTGGGCGAACGACGCGCACATCACGTGCGGCTCATCGCGACCGACCTGGATGGCACGCTGCTGCGCGATGATCGCTTACTCTCGCCTCGCACCAGGCGGACGCTGGCGCGGTTGACCTCCGCTGGCATAGCGCTCGTGCTGGTGACAGCGCGCCCGCCACGCTTCGTCGCCCAGCTGGCCGAGGAGCTTGGCCTGCGCGGCGCGGCCATCTGCTGCAATGGCGCGCTGGTCTACGACATCGCGACTGGCGCGCTGGTCGAGCATTCTCCGCTGGCCAGTGAGGATGCCCGCGCACTGGTCGTCTCGCTCCGCGAGTTGTACCCAGAGATGGCGTTCGCAGTCGAGCGCGGGCTGGAGTATGGCTGCGAGCCAGCCTATCTGTCGCTTGGCTCACTGTCGCAGCCGCAGGGCGACCTGCTCGCCGAGGCGCTCGCCCTCTGCGCGCAGCCCGTCACCAAGCTGATCGCGCGCCACCCCCAGCGCGCCGCCGAGGACCTGTTCCCCGCCGCGCTGCGGGTGGCAGGCGCCCGGGCAGTGGCCACCTACTCCAGCTCGCGCTTCCTCGAGTTCTCCGCCTCCGGCATAGACAAGGCCAGCGCGCTCGCTCGCTACTGCGCGCGGCTGGGCGTCTCACCCGCCGAGGTCGTCGCCTTTGGCGACATGCCCAACGACATCCCTATGTTGCGCTGGGCTGGGCGCGGCGTGGCCGTCGCCAATGCCCATCCCGAGGCGCTGGCCGCCGCCGACGC
The DNA here is from genome assembly GCA_025935235.1 of Ktedonobacterales bacterium. Lineage (GTDB taxonomy): Bacteria > Chloroflexota > Ktedonobacteria > Ktedonobacterales > JADMIN01 > JAKAIY01. The sequence continues at coordinate 7,753 of JAICVT010000206.1, forward strand.
CATCACCGCCGCCAACATGGACGACGGCGTGGCGCGCTACCTTGATCGCCTGCTAGAGGGCGATTACCAGGTCAACGATGCGACCACAGCGCCAAGCGCGTAGCCCAGCCACGCGCCCACAATGCTGGCTACCACGCAGGCGAGCGCGGC
>JAICVT010000081.1 GCA_025935235.1 Ktedonobacterales bacterium
ACCCTGATGTATGCTTTCGACTGCGGCGGCGGCGCATTCAGCGCGACTCAGTCAACCAACTCCTTCCTCTGTTCGGCGCCCACATCCGTCGGCCAACTCACCGTCCAGGGGCAGGTCTGCGACGACGATGGCTGCTCGCCCTACACGGCGCACGTGACGGTCATCGTTTCGGGCGACACTGCGACGCCAACGGCGGATGCGGGCGGGCCATATACCGTCGCCGAGGGGAGCAGCGTGTCGTTGCCTGGCGCGGGGCGCGATGCCGACGGCGACCCGGTCACCTATAGCTGGGATCTCATAGGCGACGGAACCTGGGTCGACGGTTTCCAATTCTGCGGGACACCGCCGAACACGTTCTCCTGTCCTGGCCCTGACCAAAGGTTCGATGCGAACAGCGGCTATGACGGTCCCACCACCACGACCGTGACGCTCCGGGTCTGCGACGATCAAACGCCAGCCAGGTGCGGCTACAGCGCGGCCACCGTCACGATCACCAACGCGCCGCCGTCGTCGGCTCTGCTGCATGCGCCGACCCGCGTTGCAACGGGCGCGACCTTCACCCTCTCGGTGACGAACGTGACCGATCCCTCGGCGGCGGATCAGGCGGCTGGCTTCGACTACGCCTTCGATTGCGGCGACGGGAACGGATTCAGCGCGTTCGCGCATGGCGCCGCCTCGCTGACGTGCGTGGCGCCCTCCGCGTCGGGTCCTATCACCGTGCAAGCCGAGGTCCGCGACAAAGACGGCGGCGTCTACGTCATCCCCTCGACCAAGGTGGACATCGGCAATCGCGCGCCGACGACCAGCGCGGCCACGCTTTCGGCGCCAGAAGGAATCGCGACCACCGTGCGACTGGCTGGGTCCGGGACCGACCCGGATGGCGATACGCTGACCTACGCCTGGGACCTGAACAACGACGGCGTGTATGAGACCGCGGGGCAAGTGGCGCAGGATGTGGTCAATGTGGATGACGGCCCCAGCGCGCTGACGGTCGGCTTGCGGGTCTGCGACCAGCCGCCGCCGGAGACGCCCGCCATCCCATCGCTCTGCACGACCACCACGGCGACGATCAACATCCTCAACGTCACACCAACGGGAACGTTCAACTTCCTCGTCTCCGCCGTTGGGCAGCCGTTTACCCTGTCCATCACCAACCCCTACGACCCATCAGCCGCCGACAGAGCCGCTGGCTACAGCTATGCGTTCGACTGCGGCGAGGGCAGCGGGTACGGCGCGTTCGGCGCGGCCAGCAGCGCGACCTGCGCGTGGCCCACGGCTCCCGGCAAGCACACCGTCCGTGGGAAGATTCAGGACAAGGACTCAGGCGTCTACGAGTTCGTGGCGGCGATCACGTTCACCGATTCGAGCGTCAGCATCCAGAAGGGCATCGTCACCGACCCCAGCTGGAAGTACAGCTATACGCTCCAGTCAGGGTGGGAACAGCCGGGCTTCGACGACAGCTCCTGGTCACCTGTGCTCGCGCCGTCCGGCGGGCTCTGCGCCGGGGATAGCGTTCCACAGATTTCCGGTAGCCCAGCGGTTCCGGTCTGGGGCGCCAACCCGCAGTCCAACCAGACCATCTACCTGCGCAAAGACTTCTCGCTCGATGGCATCGGGTCGGGCTCGCTCCAGACCTCGCTCTCGGACGATGGCGACATCTATGTTGACGGCACGCTGATCCGCCACGATGTTGACGGCATGGCCTCCGGCGTCTTCCAGGATCCGATCAGCTCGCTGCCAGCCGGGCAGAATGTGATCGCGATCAAGGGCATCTCAGCCGCCGCGCTCTGCCAGTGGGTGGAGGCTGACCTGAGCATCACCACGCTCAAGACCATTCCAGCCATCACCTGGAACACCCCGGCGGACATCACCTATGGGACGCCGCTCGGCGCCGCGCAGCTCAACGCCGCGTCCTCGGCCCCCGGAACGTTCACCTACTCGCCCGCCAGCGGCGTCGTGCTCGACGCGGGCGCCAACCAGATCCTCCAGGTCACGTTCACGCCGGACGACGCCACGGCGTATCTCCCGGTGACGCAGCGCGTCTCGATCAACGTGCTGAAGGCGCCGCTGACCGTGACGGCCAACAACGCCAGCAAGCAATACAGCGATCCGGCGCCAGCGCTCACCGGCGCCGTCACCGGAGTACAGAACGGTGATCCGATCACCGCGAGGTACGCCACCACCACCACACTCAGCAGCGCGCCGGGAACCTATCCCATCACGCCCACCCTGGTTGATCCCTCGAACCGGCTCGGCAACTATGTGGTGACGCTGAGCAATGGAACGCTTACCGTGACGCAAGAGGACGCGCGCGCGACCTATACTGGCGCGCTCTTCGTCTCCACATCATCCACCACCAGCAGCACGGCAACAGTGACACTGAGCGCCACCGTCCAGGACATCACCGCCGTCGCGAGTGACCCGGCCTACGATGCGTACCCGGGCGACATCCGCAAGGCGACCGTCTCCTTTGTTGACCGCGACTCTGGCGCCACGCTCTGCAATGCGCTGCCTGTCGGGCTGGTCACCCTCTCCGACACGACGACCGGCACGGCCACCTGCAACTGGACGGCGAATATCGGCAGTGGGGATGGCGCTCAGTACACTGTCGGCGTCATCGTGGGCAGCTACTACACCCGCGACGCCTCCGCCGACGACGCGCTCGTCACGGTAGCCAAACCGATCAGCAGCAATGTCATTCGCGGCGGCGGCTATCTCATCCTGTCGCACTCCGCTGGGCAGATCCCTGGCAATACAGGCTCGCGGGCGAGCTTCAGCTTTGTCGTGCGCTATGGCAAGAAGGGAACGATCTCAACGGGCAGCGGCTCGCTGATTATCACGAGCGGTGGTCACACCTACCGCATCACCGGAACCGCGATCACATCGGTCGCGGTCAACACCACCGCTGGCACAGCCACCTTGAATGTCAATGCCAGCATCCAGGACATTACCAATCCGCGCCACGCGATCACGATTGATAGTAATGCATCTGTGCAGGTCACGATGACCGACAAGGGCACGCCGGGGACCAACGACACCCTGGGCGTTACCGTCTGGAACAAGAGCGGCGGTCTCTGGTTTGCCAGTAATTGGAACGGAACCAGGACCCTGGAGCAAAATCTCGCCAGTGGCAACCTGATCGTCAGTTAGTCCCTCGCTCACGGATCAGGATGCTGATCGTACCCACAAAAGGCGCCCGCCGCGATCACATTTGAGATCGTGACGGGCGTCGCGCGCTCTGCGCGCGGATGCGCCAGCTAGACGTGCGATGAGACCACCGGGCAGATCAGGATATTGCCGGTGAAGATCTGATAGGGGTGGCTACCAGAGCCAATCGGCAGGAAGTCGCCCGCCGCGATCGCCGCGTCCAGATCCTCATCGCGCGTGATCGGCTTGAAGTTCGGGCTCATCACGTAGCTCGGCTTATATGTCATCACGATGATCTGCCACGGCCCCTTGTTGTCTCCCGCCGTGCCATCCGTCCCGAAGCCTGGAGCGCCTGACAGCACATGATCGTGGTAGGCGACAGTCGGGGGAAGCCCTGGATGGAAGCATGGATCGCACTGCGGCTGGTAGCCCGATGGCAGCGTGATGCGTGGGCAGTTCGACGCGCAGGTGGGATTGGAGTTCAGCGGGAACACCAGCACATACAGTTCCGCCGACTGCGCCAGCTCCTGCGGGCTGGCGCCGGTGATCAGGTGCGGCCCGATCATGTACATCGTCTCGCCATTCGCGTAGACGACATCAACCTCTGGGGTCGCGGCATGCGCCACCGGCGCGTTGGCGGTTCTGAAGACGGCGAATGCGCTGGTCAACAGCGCGACGACGGCCAGCGCCGCGATGACGATGCGGCGCGCGCGACTACCGTAGCTACGATGGCTTTGCGACATACGGTTGGCTCCTCTGCGCCGATGTGGCGGCGCCAGCGATTGTTGAGCGCGCTTCCGGCCGGGCGCCTGGCCTCGCGCCGCGACAGTCCCGATTCCCGATACGCGCGCTCATCTCCACTCCGAGTGAAGCAGCGACTCCCTCTGCGAGAGCGCGCGGCGCAGGCGTCGCTCTCCTCGACTCCCCTCAGTCCACCTCTGCCCGCCTGCGCCACGGCCTTCACGATGAGTTTGCCTCCACGCCGCGCGCCACGCGAGGCACAACCGGAACAATCACCGGCACATCCAGCGGCAGTTTTGTCGCCCGCGCCCCTGTTCCGCTCCCCGATGGCGAGGGGGAATCGCGCTAATCGCAGCCTGGCTCCCCCCTCTCCCGCAGAGAGAGGGGGACTGGGGGGTGAGGTCGCGCCAGATACGCATTCTTGCTCGTCTACATATGGTAGAATCCGGTTGCCGCGGTCACGCTTCCCGTAGCTGATGGCGACCGGATGTCGGGATGGGGGAATGACCCATGGCCGATCTGGAGCCAGTCTCTGGCGGCGAACTGCTCAAACGCTACCGCACCGGCGCCGGTCTGACCCAGGAGGAACTGGCCGAGCGCGCCGGACTCAGCGCGCGCGCCATTCGCGCGCTGGAGGCGGGCGCACGCCGATCACCCCGCAAAGACACCATTCAGTTGCTGGCCTCGGCGCTCGGTCTGAGCGAGAGTGAGCGCGGGCGGTTCGAGGCCAGCCTGCGCCGTGGCGTCGCGACGCGGACCGCGCCAGCCCCGCTGCGAGCCACTGCCATCCGTCGGCATCGCGCGCCGCTGATCGGCCGCCAGAGCGAGCGCGCCCTGCTGGTTCGCGCGTTCGGCGAAGAGGCGCCCCCACTCACCCTGATCGCCGGTGAGCCAGGCATCGGCAAGTCACGGCTGCTAGAGGAGACCGCCGCGTTCGCGGAAGATCACGGCTGGACGCTGCTCGTCGGCGGCTGTCACCGCCGCAGCGCCCAGCAGCCCTTCTCACCATTCGTCGAAGCGCTCACCCACTTTCTCGCCACCCGCGACGAGGCCCAGCAGCGCCGCGACGCCCAGGGCTGCGCCTGGCTGGTCGGCCTGCTGCCTGAGCTGGCGCGGAAGACGCTCGTTCCCTCGCCTGGGTGGACGCTGACCCCCGCCCAGGAGCGCCGCCTGATGTTCGCAGCGGTGGCGCGCTTCCTCGGCAACGTCGCTGGCCCGGCGGGTGTCCTGCTGCTGCTCGACGACCTGCAGTGGGCGGGAGTGGATGCGCTCGACCTGCTGGCCGCGCTGCTGCGTGAGCCGAGCGCGCCGGGCGTCGCGCCGATCCGTGTCATTGGCGCCTATCGCGACACCGATGTCACATCGGGCGATCCGCTGCCGATGCTGCTGGCCGATCTGGCGCGCGAGGAGCTGGCCGCCAGCATCGCGCTTGAGCCGCTCAACGACGACGACGCGACGACGCTGCTGGCGGCGCTGCTGGCCGATGTCGCGGGCGCCGACGACGCCACTCGCTCGCGGCTGCTCGCGCTGGCCGGAGGCGTGCCGTTCTTCCTGGTCAGCGGCGCGCAGGAGACGCGTGCGCGCGCGCAAGCGCCCCAGCCCGGCGCTCGCCTCTCCGTCCCGTGGAGCGCGGCAGAGAGCATCCGCCAGCGCGCCACGCTGCTCAGCCCGCCCGCCGCCGAGGTGCTGGCCATCGGCGCGGTCGCCGAGCGCGCGCTGCCTCGCCCCGCCGTGTTGCGCTGCGCCGCGCTGCTGGGCCACGACGAGCAGACCTGCGTGCGCGCGCTGCAAGAGGTGACCCATGCGCGACTGGTGACCGAGACCAGCGACGGCGGCTACCGCGTCACACACGACCTGATCTGGGAAACGATCCAGGCCGATATGACCGGCGCGCGGCGCGCATCGCTCCATCGCCACATCGCCGCCGCGCTGGAGTCGCTGGCGCAGCCAGAGCGACGCGCCGAGGAGCTGGCGTGGCACTACTTGCAAGGCGACGAGCTGGCCCGCGCGCTGCCCTTCGCGCTGGAGGCCGGCGACCAGGCCGAGTCCGCCTATGCCAACCATGAAGCGGCGGCGCACTACACCGCCGCCGCCGCCTGGGCGCGGACACTGGGCGACCATGCAAGCGAGGGCGCCGCGCTGGAAAAGTTCTCCCAGGTCGCCTACCGCTTGGCGCGCTATGATGCGGCCATCGAAGCGCTGACGCGGGCCATGGCGATCTATCGTAACGCCAGGAATTGGGAGCGGCTCACCTGGGCGACCACGGAGCGTATCCGCATGGCAGAGCCATTGCGCAGGTTCGAGGCAGGGCTGGCGCAGGTCTATACACTGTTCGCCGAACTGACCGCGGCGGCGGATGGTCGCGATCATGCGCACACTGACGAGCCACTGGAGTCCGGCGCGTTGACGGCGGGCGAACTGCTGACGCGCGTCGCACATATCGCTACCCTCGTCTCGCCGGGAGCCGTCGCGCGCCTGCTGCTGTGCCTGACGACGCGCCTGCTCTTCAGCGGGCGCTATGCCGAGGCACTGGCGCCCAGCGAGCAGACGATCCACTACGCGCGGATTGCGGACAATCTGCGTGTCGAATGCACCGCATACTCCTTCCGCTCCGAGGCGCAGCTCGCTCAGGGGCTGGTCGAGCAGGCTCGCGACTCGGCGGAGATGGGGCGCCTGCGTGGCATGGCTAGCGGCGAGCTGGAGGCGGTCTATCTCGCACTTGAGGCCCACGTCAACATCCATGAAACGCAGGCGGAGCCAGCGCAGGCCATCGCCACGCTGCGCGAGATGCGGGAGGTCAGTCGGCGGCTGGGCGACACGACCTACCTCGGCGATACCTTCACCGCGCTGGCCGCGTTCTCGTTTCTGGTCGGCGCGTGGGATGACGCGCGCGCGTATCTGGTCGAGGCTGGAGACGCCAAGCGCCACAACGAATTCCATCATAGGCGCACCCCCGTCAGCATCCTGGCGTTGCTCGATCTGGCGCAGGGCGACGCGATCTCGCGCGCGGCCAACGCCCGCGCCGCTGAAGGCGAGGGTCGCGTCTGGGTCTGGACCATCGCCGCGCTGGCCGAGCGCGACATACTGGCTGGCGAGGCCAGCAGCGCCGCCGCGCGGCTGCGCCAGGTGATCGGAGCGATGGAGCGCGAGCCGAGCAGCGCTTGCTACTTGGTGGCGCCGTTGGCCTGGGCGGAGTCGCGGATGGGCCAGCGCGAGCAAGCCGCCCAGACACTGGCGCGGGCGCGCGAGATCGCCGCTCGGCTGAACAACCGCATGGCGCTGGTGGATATCGAGCGAGCCGAGGCGCATCTGGCCGTCGGGGAAGGCCGCTGGGATGACGCGCGGCGCGCGCTCGACGCCTCGCTGGCGCTGTGCCTCGCAATGCCCTATCCCTACGCGGAGGTCAAGGCGCGCCTGCTCGCTGGCGATCTGCTGGCTGCCACGCACGCGCCCCAGCAGGCGCGCGAGCAGTACGAGGTGGCGCTGGCGATCTGCGCGCGGCTTGGCGAGCGGCTCTACCGCGACCACATCGAGCAAGCGCTTCAGCGCCTGCGTGTGGACTGAGCGAAAAGAGCAAAAAAGCGGAAAAAGGGCGCGCTCGTACGTGAGCGCGCCGCCAATCGTCGCCGGAGACTGAGAACGGCCACCAGCCGGGTTCTTCCCCATCCATCCGCACATACCCCGGCGTCGGTCGCGCTCTTCTCCCCATCCATCCACACCCGCCCCAGCGCCAGCCGGTAGCTCGCCTCCGCGTTATCTATCATGCCCCATTTCTTAGCAGTCGTACATACAAAACTAGCAGAATGGCGCCCAATATTCTCTAGACTTTTTTCGCAATCCAAGGTTCTCTGAACACGTTCCGCATACGCGGATACATGTATCGCGCGTGGTGTGCTACACTATCCTGCGGCATGGCTGCTCGGTCAGTTGGCGGAGCGCAGGAGACGCCCCAATGGGTTCAAGCGAAGAACGTCTCTTTGGTGACCTGGTCCGCGACTACCGCAACAAACTAAACCTCTCTCAGGAAGAGCTGGCCGATCGCGCGGGCCTCAACCCCCACTCAGTAAGCAACCTCGAACGCGGTTCGACTCAGGTTCCCTGGCGCTCCACCGCGAACGCGCTGGCCGACGCGCTCGAGCTGACCGGCGATGTCCGTGAAGCCTTCATCGCGGCCCGTGGTCGCACCACGCCACGCATCCCTCTCTCGCGAAGCACGCCGCTCCGCCGCCCAGAGGCGCCGCCGCTGGTCGGACGACAGGCTGAGCAGGAGTTGATCCGCAAGTTGCTGGTCGAGAGCGGCCCGCCCTTCCTGCTGCTTGTCGGCGAGCCTGGCATCGGCAAGACGCGCCTGCTGACCGAAGCGGAAGAGCAGGGCCTCGCATCGCGCTGGGTCGTCTTGCGGGGCGAGGCGCGGCGCGACGAGGGGCAGCATCCGTTCGCGCCCATCTCGCAGGCCCTCGACAGACGTCTCGTCGCGATGACGCCCGCCCAGCGCCGCCAATCGCTCAAGGGCTTCGAGCGCCTGCTCGATCTGTTCCCCGAACTGGCCGACCAGCATGCCACGCCCGCGCCCGCGTCTCAGGCGATGCCCGACCAGCAGCGCACGCAGATGTTTGGGATCGTCGCGAGCTACCTCGCGCAGTTGGCGCGCTCCAGTGGCGTGCTGCTCATACTGGATGACATGCAGTGGGCCACGCCCGACGCGCTCCGCCTGCTGAATTCGCTGCTGCGGTCGAGCGAGATACAATCTTCGTGGGGTCTGTGTGTCGTCGCCGCCGCGCGCGACGCGCGACATCCCGCCAGCCCTATGCTGCGCACGCTGCAAAGCGAGCTGGCGCACGACCACCTGCTCACCCTTGCCGAGCTTGGCCCCCTGTCGCGGGCCGATGCGGAGCAGTTGGTGGAGAATGCGCTGGCTGAGACGCCTGACCTGTCGCCGGATGAACGCAGGTCGCTCGTCGCGCGCTTCGTGGAGCGCGCGGGCGGCGTGCCGTTCTTCCTCTCGAGCCTGGCCAACGACTATCGTCCACATCCGCTGGCTGGCCCGACGCCCACGAACGGCGAGCGCATCCCCCGCGACATCGCCGAGATAGTTCATCTGCGCATCAGCGCGCTCCCAGCCGTGGCTCGCGATCTGCTGACACTCACGGCCGTCTATGGGAGCGCGATTTCGCTGGCGACGCTGCGACAAATCAGCGGAATCGCTGAGGCCGACCTGGTGAACGCGCTGGAGGCCGCGCGCGACGATCAACTGCTGATCGAGCAGGATGACGGCGCCTGGGCCTTCCGACACGATCTGTTGCGTGGGGGCGTCCTGGCGGAGTTGAGCGCCGCGCGGCGCGGCCTGCTCCACCAGCGCATCGCGGACGTTTTGGAGGCACAGCCGGGTGAGCCGCTGCTGGAGCAACTGGCGTATCACTACAGCCACACCTCCGAGGTCGGCAAGGCCATCCACTACCTGGAGCGCGCGGGCGACAAGGCGCAAGACATGCACGCCTCAGACGCGGCCGCAGGCTACTATCGCGAGGCGCTGCGGCGGCTGGCGCGGCTCGATCAGGCCGACGCGATCACCGCGCGCCTGCACGAGAAGCTCGGCGCCGCGTTGATGTGCGGCGGCCAATATGAGGCGGCGCTGGCCCCGCTGGAGTCCGCCGCTCAGGCGCTGTCACGCGCGGGCGACCTGGACGGCGCCGGGCGCGTGACGGCGCAGATCGGCTGGGCGCACGCGCGTCGCGGCGCGCCACAGGAGGGCATGGCGCGGATGGAGCGCTCACTCGCGCTGCATCTGCTGGCGCAGATGCTACCGAAAACGCAGTCGTCGCTCTGGCAGGCGCATGCCATCACACTCTTCATGCTCAACCGCTACACTGAGCAGCGGGAGAGCGCTCGACGCGCCTGCGACTGCGCGCGCCAGGCCCACAACACGGTAGCGCTGGCGCAGAGCTTGCGGCTGGAGGCGCTGGCGCTTGGGCTGCTGGGCGACATCCGCGAGGCGCTCTCTGTGCTGGATGAGACGATCCGCCTGGCGCAGTCGGTTGACGATCTCGACACGTACTCCGGCGCGCTCAGCGACGCCGCCGCCATGCGGCGCGCGCGCGGCGAGTTGGAGACGAGCTGGCGTCTGAGCAAGCTCGCGCTGGAGGCGGGCGCGCCGCTGGGCGATCCGATGAGAACCGCCTTCTTTTCATCCGCGCATGGCGTGGATGACTTTCTGCGTGGCGACTGGCGCACCGCCCGGCAGCACATCGAGCGGGCGGTAGTCGTCGCCAATGGCATCGAGCCGTCATGGGTCAGCGCCTATCCACTGGCGGACCTGGGTACGCTCAATCTCGCCGAGGGGCGTACAGAGCTGGGGCAGCAGCAGCTCCACAAGGCGCTCGCCTTCGCCCAGCGCGACCACGACCTCCAGGCGCAGCGCATCATCCAGGCGCCGCTGGCCGAGTACGATCTGCTGCGCGGCGAGCCGCACAGCGCCATCCAGCGGCTCGAACCGCTGATAGATCGCGCGGTCGCCAGCGACAAGGAGAGCGTCGCCCTGCTGCCGCTGCTCTGTCGCGCCTACGTGGCCACCCGCCAGATAGACCGCGCGCAAGCCGAGCTGGCGGCATGCGTGCGCCAGGCGACCGCCAGCGACGCGCGGCTCGTTCTGCTCGACGCACTGCTCGCGAAAGCGGACATCCACCGCTACAGCTCTGAGTGGGAGCGCGCGGAGCATGCGCTGAACCAGGCCATCGAGCAGGCGCGTGCGATGGGCTATCCCTATGCGGAGGCCAGGGCGCTGAGCCTGCTCGGCGGCGTCCGCGCGGACCGCAACGACATCGTGGGGGCGCGCGAGGCGTTGCGCGAGGCGCTCAGCATCTTCAAGCGGCTCGGTGAGCGGCTCTACGCCCCGCTGGCCGCCGAGCGCCTTCAGCGATTGGATGCGCACGGTGGCTCATCCGGCCCCATCCGCTTCAACCGTTTCGTCTGACGCTTTGTCTGACGCTTCGTCTCAGCGCCGCGCCTCGGCCAGACGCCCGCGTGTATGATCGGTGTGATACGCTGGTCTGAGCAGGCCATCGCCTGACACGCCGACGCGCATCGCGCGCTCCATCGCCGACCAGCAGGAGAGTTATCCGTGACCAGCGCAACCGCTCCCTCGCGCACCCGCCAGGCCGCCGCGCCCACCCCGCGCGCCCGCCGCGCGCAAGCCATCGCCGTGGGCCTCGCCGACATCCGCGGCGAGCCAGACGCCGCCTCTGAGCTGGTGACGCAGGCGCTGCTGGGCGCCTCCGCCATCCCGCTGGACTCGACGCCGAGCGGCTGGACGCGTGTGCGCCTGGTGGACTACGAGGGCTGGGCGCGAAGCGATCAGCTGGGCGCGCCTACACGCCCCACCGAGCGCGTAGCGGTGGTGATGGCGACCCGCGCGCCACTCTACGCTGCCTGGCGCGGCGCGTCTACGCTGGGTGAGGTCTTCGCCAGCAGCCTGCTTCCCATCGCCGCCATGGGCCAGCGCGCGGAGTCTGGCCGGGTGCGGGTGGCGCTGCCCGGCGGGCGTGCGGGCTGGATCGCCGTCGACGTGATCGAGCAGCGGCCCACGAGCGACCCGTTCCCGCCGCGCGGTCCGGAGGCGGCGGTGGCGCTGGCGAAGAGCCTGCTTGACACGCCGTACCTCTGGGGCGGCGTCACGCAGCGCGGCATTGATTGTAGCGGGCTGACCCAGCTCGCCTGCCGCGTCGGCGGTGTCGTCATCCCGCGCGATGCCAACCAGCAGTACGACGCGCTGCGCTATATCGTGGATCGCGCTGATGTGCGCCTGGGCGACCTGGTCTACTTCGCTGGCCACGGCGCCGTCACGCATGTCGGCATCGCGCTCGACAACATGACGCTGCTGCACGCCAGCGGCGCAGGCAAGCGCGTGATGGTCAACTCGCTCGATCCCGCCGCGGGCGGCGACTCCGTGCGGCTGGCGGCGTCCTACGCGGGCGTGCGCCGACCCTTCGCCGACGAAGCTGGCCAGCGATGAGCGCGGCGATGAGCGGCGCGCCATTGGCTGAGCGGATCGCGGCGCTGCTGGAGCCGCTAGGCGGGCGCACAGCGGTGGCTGCGCAGCGCTTCGGCCCACCACCGCCCGGCGTCGCGCCAGAGGATGTCAGCGTCGCTATCCGCGCGGATGAGGTCTTCCCAGCCGCCAGCCTTGCCAAGCTGCCCATCGCCATCGAGTTGATGCGCCGCGCTGACATGGGGCAGTTCGACCTGCGCGAGCGCTTCGACACCTCTGAGGAGCCGCGTGTCGGCGGGGCAGGCGTGCTTGACATCCTCGATCCCGCCACACAGTTGACGCTGAGCGAGCTGTGCGCGCTGATGCTGGTCGTCAGCGACAACACCGCCGCCAATTTCCTGCTCGAGCTGATCGGCATGGGCGAGGTGAATGAGACGCTCAGCCGCATCAACCTGAAGCGCACGAAGCTGGCGCGACGCTTCATGGATGTGGACGCGCGCGCGGCTGGCCGCGACAATGTGACCTCGGCCAGCGACATGTTGACGGTGATGGGGCTGATTCGCGGCAATGCGCTGCCCGGTGGCCGCCGCCTGCGCGAGACGCTCGCGGCGCAGCAATCCTTCAGCGAGCTGGCAGAGGGCTATCTGCCCGTTGGCGCCACGCTCGCGCATAAGGATGGCACGCTGGAGGGCGTCGTCCACGATTGCGGCATCGTCTCTGGCCCCGGCGGCGTCGGCCTGTACTGCATCCTGACGGCGGAGCAGGCGGACGTTCCGGCGGCGCGCGTGGCGGTCGGCCAGACGCTGCGGCTGCTCTGGGACGCCTGGCGCCTCGGCTGAGCCGACGCCACATAGAGAACAGGAAGAGAACAGGAAAGGATCGGCGGCTGGCATGCACATCCTGCCCTATGGCGGCAAGTGGCCGCGCATCGCGCCGACGGCCTTCATCGCGCCGAGCGCGGTGATCGTCGGCGATGTCGAGATTGGCGAAGAGGCGAGCATCTGGTTCGGAGCGGTCATCCGCGGCGACACGGCGCCCGTGCGCATCGGCGCGCGCTCGAATGTGCAGGACAACGTCGTCATCCACACTGACGACGGCGCGCCGACGCTGATTGGCGACGACTGCTCAATCGGCCACACCGTCATCCTGCATGGCGCGGTGGTTGGCGATGGCGCGCTAGTCGGCATGGGCTCGACGCTGCTCAACCATGCCGAGGTCGGCGCGGGCTGCCTGCTGGCGGCTGGCTCGCTGCTGCCAGAGGGCAAGACCATCCCAGCGGGCCAACTGGCAATGGGCGCACCGGCCAAAGTCGTGCGCGCCGTAACTGAGGCCGAGCGCGAGCGGATGCGCAGTGGCCTCGCCCACTACCTGACCTATGCGCGCGAGTATCGCGCCAACATCATGGCCGC
>JAICVT010000535.1 GCA_025935235.1 Ktedonobacterales bacterium
CGCCACGGCCCCCACTGCTCCGGCGGATTGGTCAGTGCGAAGAGCGCCACGACCGGCGTGTGCGTCGCCGCCGCGATGTGCATTGGCCCGGTATTGTTGGTGATCGTCACATCGGCCATCTCGATCAGCGCGCATAGCTCCGCGAAGCTCAGCGCGCCCGCCAGTGGATAGACCGCCTGGCGCGCGCGCCCAGGCAGGCTCGCGTGGATGCGCCTGACCAGCGGGCGCTCATCCGCCGCGCCGGTCAACAGCGTGACCGCGCCCAGACGCTCGGCCAGTAGCGCGCAGACTTGCGCATACAGCTCCCACGGATAGGTGCGGGCGGGCATGCTGCAGCCCGGATGCACGACGATCAGCGGGCGCGATGGCTCAGCGCCCAGCCGCGCCAGCAGCGCCTGCGCCGTCGCGCGCGCCGCATCGGGAACGCGCAGCCGCAGATCGAGGCTGTCAGTCGCCATGCCCAGCGCGCCCACCAGATCAAGTCCGCGCTCGACCTCATGCATCAGGCGCTCGGGATGCTTGTGGCGCGTCGTCAGCAGCGAGCCGGGGCCATCAATCGAGGCGGCGGCGCGCAGCGGGATGTCGGCCAGATAGCAGAGGTAGGCGGCGGGCAGCGCGCTCTGGTGGTACGACGTGAAGATGATCGCGCCGTCGAACGCGCCCGCGCGCAGCGTCTCGATCATCGCCTGCTCGCGTCGGCTATCCTGTGGCAGTCGGCCCCACGGGTCCATCCACGGCGCAGTGTAGACGATCACCTCATCAACATCGGGGTCGAGCGCGCCGACCTGCGCCCCGACTGGACTGGCCAGCAGCGCCAGCCGGGCGCGCGGCGCGGACTGCTTGATGGCATGCAGGGCCGGCGTGGTGACCAGCACATCACCCAGATTGTCGAGCCGCACGGCCAGGATGCGCCGCGCGTCGCGCCAGGGTGTAGACGATACACGGGATTCAGCCAGCATGCGCGTGGTTCCCTCCCACCTCTGGCTCACCCGCCATCCATGACATCGGCGGCTTGGGAGACATCCGGCGCGGCTCGCGTGGCGGTTGCGCGGCGCCCGCTAGCGGCACGATGACCACTCGCCCGCCCGTCTCGCGCACGGCAGCCGCCTCGGGCAGCGCCTCATCCTCGTAGTCGCCGCCCTTGACGTGGATGTCTGGCCGCAGCGCGCGGATCAGCCGCGCGGGCGTCGCATCATCGAACAGCAGCGCATGGTCAACCGGATCGAGCGCCGCCACCAGCGCCAGCCGGTCGCGCTCGCTCATCACCGGCGCCTGCCCACCCACGCCGAGGCGCGCGCTGGAATCGCTATTGACGCCGACCACCAGCGTGTCGCCCAGCGCCTTCGCGCGGCGCAGGAACTCGACATGGCCCGCGTGCAGCAGATCGAAGACGCCGTTGGTGAAGACGATGGTATGCCCAGCCGCACGCTCCATTTCGACCAGCGCGCGCAGCCGTGCCAGCGCATGCCGCCGCGCCGCCGGGCCAGTCGCCAGCGCGAGCGCCAGATCATCGTGCGCGCGCAGGCTGACACGCTGCAGCAGTTCGTGCTGCTCCACCTGCGAGGTGAAGCGCTTGCTCACCGCGATGCCAGCGGCGTCCACGCCGATGCGCGCCGCCTCATCGGGCGCGGCGCCTGCCGCCAGCGCCAGCGCCAACGCGGCAGTGAACGAGTCGCCCGCGCCGACGTCATCTGGCCGCGCCACTGGATGCGCCTCGATACGCCAGCGCTGGCCGTCGCGACAGGCCAGCGCCACGCCCTCGCCCGCCAGCGTCACCGCCGCCAGCCGCGTATCGAGCAGCGCCAGCAGCGCCTCCGCCAGCTGCATGCCCTCGCGCACACGCCCCGGCCCGTCATTCGCCTCGGCGGGTGTGATCGCCCGCACGCCCTCGCCGCGCCGCGCCCCGACCAGCGCGCGCGCCTCCAGCAGATTGGGCGTGACGATGGCGCCGCCGAGCGGGCCAAAGCGCCCCGGCTGCTTGGAGTCCACCAGCAGCGGGATGCCGCGACGCGCGCAGACCTGCTGGGCCAGCCGCATCAGCGGCTCGGTGACGACGCCATAGCAATAGTCGGAGATGACCAGCACATCGCAGCGCGTGGCCAGCGTCTCCAGCGCCTCCAGCAGGCGCGCCTGCGTCGCCGCGCTGGCGGGATGTGTCGTGCCCTCATCAATGCGCGCCACATATTGCCCATCCGCGATCAGCCGCAGCTTGTGCTGCGTCGCCACCGTCGCGTCTTCGATCAGCGCGCCATCGTCAATGCCGCGCTGGCAGAGCAGGTCACGCACGACGCGCCCGGCG
>JAICVT010000089.1 GCA_025935235.1 Ktedonobacterales bacterium
GTTCTCGCTCTGGATGTATTGCTGGAAGAAGGCGGCGTCGCGCTCCTTGGGGCGCAGGCGATAGCGCGCGGGGATATTGTTGAGCGGGTCGGCTGGCTCATACAGCCGCCGTGTGATGCTCTCGGCGAACTCGGCTGGCACGACCGCGCGCAGCGCCGCCAGCAGGATGGTTAGCGTGATCAGCCGCTGCTGCCCATCCACGATCTGCGCCTCTGGCCGGTCGCCCTTGATCAGCACGATGCTGCCCAGGAAATAGGGGTTTAGCTCCTCGACCGGCGCGGAGGAGTCACCCAGCGCGGTCAGCAGGTCATCGAACAGCTCGCTAGCGTGCTCGATCGTCCAGGCGTAGGGGCGCTGGTAGGGCGGCACGACGAACGCATAGCGCTCGCTAAAGACCTCGCTGACGGGATGCTGCTCGCCCTTGATGTCCACTCGCGCCATGTCGTCGTCAATCCTTTCCGCGCCAAACCTCACCTGTCCGCACTTCTCTAGACCTGACGCCAGCCAGGCATGCGCAGAGCGCGTCATTAGCATACGCGCTCACTGTCCTTGTCCACCAACCATAGAACGCGCGAGGGCGTCCGAAGCTACACAGGGCACGCAGGAGAGACTGGCGATCATCACGATAAGGCGATGGACTGCTCCCAGCCCTGACGTGATGATCGCCGTGGGTGGTTTGCCGATGACCGACTGGATGCGGATTACGCCGGGGCGACTGCCGATTGAAACCGCTGGCCTCCTACAACTCCGGCGTCGGCAGGATGAACTCTTCAGCGGGGCGGGCCAGCGCGGCCTCGCGCGCCTCGCGCAGCCGCGTGACCGCGACCGGCGGCACGTAGCGGCCACCCAGCGGCGTTGGGTGCATGCGTGGGCCGTGGTAGTCGGAGCCGCCCGTCGCGATCAACTCGAAGCGGTCGGCCAGGCCCACCAGCCACGCGACCGTCGTATCGTCGTAGTAGCCGTACGAGGTCGCCTCGTTGCGCGGCCCATAGTAGCACTCCAGCCCTTGCAGGCCAGCCGCCACCAGTCGTGGCAGCACGCTGGTCTCCAGATCGGCGATGGCGGCGGGATGCGCCAGCGTGGCGATGCCACGCGCGCTGCGGATGATGCGCACGGCGTCATCGGCGGAGAGCTTGTAGCGCGGCGAGAAGCCTGGCTTGCCCGGCGTCAGGTAGCGCGCGAAGGCGTCGCTGACATCCGTCGCGTAGCCACCATTGATCAGCGCGCGGGCGATGTGCGGGCGCCCGACCGTGCCATCGGCCAGCGCGCGCACCTGCTCCCACGAGATCTCGAAGCCTGCCACGCGCAGCTTCTCCACCATGCGCTCGCCACGCCGCTCGCGCAGATCGCGCAGCAGGCTCAGGTTGCGGTCCAGCGAGGCGTCGTCGGGCGTGACCTCATAGCCCAGGATGTGCGCGTCGCCAGCGCCGAAGAGCGTCGTATTGATCTCGACGCCTGGCATCACGCGCACGCCGAGCGCCTGCCCCGCCGCCTGGGCCTCGGTGACGCCAGCCGTCGTGTCGTGGTCCACCAGCGCGATCAGATCGAGGCCAGCCTCGTGCGCCAGCCTGGCCAGCTCGGCGGGCGCATAGAGGCCATCTGAGGCGGTCGAGTGCGTGTGCAGATCAACGTGACGCGGTGGCGTCCGCGCCGCTGGATCAGCCGGATCAGCCGGATCAGCCGATGCGCCTGAGTCGTCGCGCTGGCTGCTCATTTGGCGTAGTCCACCACGCGCGTCTCGCGCACGACGCAGATGCGAATCTGCCCCGGATAGTCCAGCGAGTCTTCGATGCGGCGGGCGATGTCGCGCGCGAGCTGACCCGCCGCGGCTTCATCAACCTCCTCTGGCCGCACGATGATGCGCACCTCGCGCCCCGCCTGAATCGCGAACGACTTCTCGACGCCCTTGAACGAGTTGGCGATGTTCTCCAGCGCCTCCAGCCGCTTGATGTAGAGGTCAATCGTCTCGCGCCGCGCGCCCGGACGCGCCGCCGAGATGGCGTCCGCCGCCTGCACGATAGCCGCCTCCAGCGATTGCGGCTCGGCCTCGGTTGCGTGGTGCGCCACGATCGCGTGGATCACCTTGGGCGAGCGGTTGAAGCGCCGCGCGATCTCGCCGCTGATGAGCGCGTGCGGCCCCTCGACCTCCTGGTCAATCGCCTTGCCCAGATCGTGCAGCAGCCCGGCCATCTTGCAAACGTTGACATCGGCGCCCAGCTCGTTCGCGATGGTCGCCGCCAGCACCGAGACCTCGATGCTGTGGTTCAGCACGTTCTGCCCGTAGCTGGTGCGGAAGTGCAGCCGCCCGATCAGCTTGACCAGCTCCACCGGCAGGTTGGTGATGTTGGTCTCCATGCAGGCGCGCTCGCCCTCCTCCAGGATGCTCTGATCCACCTCCTGCCGCGCCTTGGCCACCACTTCTTCGATTCGGGCGGGATGGATGCGGCCATCCAGAATCAGCTTGGTCAGGGCGATGCGCGCCACCTCGCGCCGCACCGGATCGAAGGCCGAGAGGATGACCGTATCGGGCGTGTCGTCAATGATGAGGTCAACGCCGGTCGCGCCCTCCAGCGCGCGGATGTTGCGACCCTCGCGCCCGATGATGCGCCCCTTCATCTCATCGTTGGGCAGCGGCACCACCGAGACGGTGACATCCGAGACCTGATCGGAGGCGCAGCGCTGGATGGCCAGTGTGATGATCTCGCGGGCGCGCGCGTCGGCCTCCTCGCGGGCAGCCGCCTCGATCTCGCGCGTGCGCAGTGCGGCGGCGCGGCGGGCATCCTCCTCGACCAGTGTGAGCAGCTCGGCGCGCGCCTCATCGGCGGACATGCCAGCGACTTGCTCCAGGTCGTTGATGCGCTGCTCGCGCATCGCCTCGACCCCGGCGCGCAGCGTGTCTAGCTCCTGCGAGCGCTGATTCAGTCCGCGCTCGCGCCGCTCCATCGCCTCGGCCTTGCGCTCCAGCGCCTCCTCTTTCTGCTGGATGCGCTGCTCCTGGCGGCGCATCTCGTCGCGCCGCTCGCGCGCATCACTCTCCAGGGATGACCGTATCTTGGCGGTCTCGTCGCGCGCCTCTTGCAGTGATCGGCGCTGTTCCTCTTGCAACTGAAGCAGCCGCGACTCAGCGGCTTCAGCGGCCTGGCGCATCTGCTCTTCGTGTCGGAGTTGGGCTTCCTGGAAGCGCAGCTGCGAGCGCTGCTGACCAAAGAGATAGCCGCCATAGACGCCGACCACGCCAAGCACGATCGCCAGAACCAGGAGGATGACATCGAGTGAGTTCAATCGAGTACCTCCGTGCGGGCGCCGCTCGTCCATCGTCAACTGGACGCGGGCGCGACCCGGCGAGGGGTGATAGGGACGATATTGGGAGACATGAAGCGCCAGTGACCGGAGGTTAGGAATCGGCGCGAGACAGAGGATGACACCGAAGGGTCATGTCGCAGTCCACGCGCATACCATCCGGCGGTGGGACGCTGCATACAATGCGCCATAGTTCCTGTTACTATACGAGTGGCTCAGCCCGCTTGTCAAGCGGGCGGCGAAGCCCTCGCCCCCCAACCCCTCCCCCGCTGCGCGGGAGAGGGGAGCGTGCGGCGCACCGTGAGGCTCCGGCTCCCCTCTCCCAGAGGGCGAGGGGCCGGGGGTGAGGGCGCGCCTGCTGGCGAGCCATGATATACTGCGGGCGGCCCGCCGGAGGGCCAGCCCTGAGCCGCCTCGACGGCGCGAGCGTGAGGAGTCGCAGACGCTATGGCTGATATGCCGCCATCCATGCCCCCCAGCCCCACAGGCGCTACGGCTGGCGCGGCGCCGACTCTGCCGCCGGTCGTCCCGCTGGCGCCGGAGCGCGAGCGCTGGCTGAAGGGGCTGATCCGCGACCTGCCGGACTTCCCGCAGCCGGGCATCCTCTTCCGCGACATCACGCCGCTGCTGCAAGACGCCGCCGCGCTGCGCTTCTCGCTGGAGACGCTGGCGGCGCGCTACCGGGGCGCGCGGATCGGCAAGGTGGTGGGCATCGAGTCGCGCGGCTTTCTGCTAGGCGCGCCACTGGCCTATCTGCTGGGGGTGGGGTTCACGCCCGTGCGCAAGCAGGGCAAGCTGCCCGCCGAGACGATGGCGGTGGAGTACAGCCTGGAATATGGCACAAACACGCTGGAGATTCACCGCGACGCCCTGCGGCCGGGCGAGCGCGCGTTGATCGTGGATGATCTGCTGGCGACGGGCGGTACGGTGGCGGCGACGATCCAACTGGTTCGTCAGCTGGGCGCGGAGGTCGTCTCGGCGACCTTCCTGATCGAGCTGAGCGCGCTGCAAGGGCGGGCGAGGCTGCCCGGCGTAGACACCTACACGCTGCTGACGTATTAGGACGGCTAGCGGCTGGCGATTGAAATCGCGCCTGGGAGGCCTGCGGGCCGCGAAGCTCGGCTCCGCCTGCCGCCTGCGCGGACTGGGAGCCGACGAGACAGCATTTATGGCGATTCTCGTGCATCCGATGCGGGCGACGCGCGACCTGCTGCGACCGGGCATCCGCAAGGGCGACCGCATGTATCACCTGCTCTCCGATTTGCCGGGGACGGCGGGAACGGAGGAGCTGCTGGCGGCAGCGCGCGCCTGCGGCATGCCAACGCGCTTCATCCAGTATCCCGGCACGTACCGCGAGCACTTCGACATCCATGTGCCGATGGCGGAGCAACTGCTGGCGTGCGGCGGGCGCCTGGCGACCAATCGCGAGGTAGGCGAGTTGCTGCGAGCCAAGCGCCGCGCCATCGCGGAGGCCGAGCAGGCGGACGGGTGAAGGAGAACGAGCCGTGCTAGCGCTCGCCACTCCGGTCATCGCCCGAAGAAGTCGAGGGTATACATATTCAGGTCGGGCAGTCCTCCGCTAGAGACCTGCGACCACCCATTATCGCAGCCCGGGCCAGGCGACGCCGCCTCGACGGGAATGCCATGCCACGTGAAGCGCAACGTCGTGTAATTGGTGATAGGGGCTGGCGGGCAGCCAACGCCTGTCCATGCCTCGAGGTAGGCGTCAACGAGCAGCTTAGTCTCATTCGGCGGCTCCAGCAGCGCCTGATATCGCGCTATCTGACGCGGATCGGTCGTCACGAATGATCGCCTCGGTGGCGGAGTCGAACTACATACGGATTGAACCTTACACGGCACAAAAGAGAGGGTGAACTCCATGGCATCTGGCGTGACAAGCCGTATGCCCACCTCGAAGGCGACGAACAGCGCCAGTGCGATCGCCAGCAGGATCATCCACCGTCGCACAGGCCGCCTGCGCATCGCGCCGCCTCCATCGCTTCGTTTGGTTGCGTTCATACCAGACGAGACGAAGCCTGCAACCCGGATTTACAATTCATCTTCCTCCGCTGGCCAGGCGGGGATGGTGCACTCGCAGTCCTCCTGCTCGGCGTAGGCGAATTCGGTCAGCGCGGCGTCGAGGTCGGGCGCGGCGCTGGCGTCGGCGGCGGGCAGCAGCGCCAGCAGCACGCTGTAGCGGTTGACCAGCGCCAGCGCGGGCAGCGTGTGGCGCGCGCCGAGATAGGCGGCCAGCGTCTCGCCGCTCGCGTCGGCCAGCAGCGGGAAGGCGACATCCGCCTGGCGCCACAACGCGCGGACGGCCTCGCGGTCGCCACCGACAATCGCCAGCGTGACAGCCCGCGCATAGTCCAGGTCGTCGCGGCGGGCCGCCAGCGCGCGCAGCCAGGCCACCCGCTGCTCGCCCGCCTCGGCAGGCAGCAGCGCCAGCAGCACAGGTCGCCGCTGCCGCCAGGCGCGCAGCCGCACTGGCTCGGCCTCGGCGGACTGCGTGGCGTCGGGCAGCGCGAAGGCTGGCGCCAGGATGCCGCAGCGCGGCGCCTTCGCATTGGATGGAGTGGAATGTATCGTCGAGTTCGACATGGTCTCATCTCCTGAGCGCCCATCCGCGGTTGATCCGCCGTTGTGGGGCGCTCTCTTCACATGGTACACTATCGCGCGACAAAGCAAGCGCGCCTGCGCATCCGCCACAACCGGTTGGGATAGGAGGGATGGGAAGGATGGTCACGCCATGAGCGCTCCCGCGATCTTCGTCAGCCACAGCCACAAAGACGATGCGTATTGCCAAGCCTTCGTCGCCGCGCTGCGCGCCGCCGGGCTGGATGTCTGGTACGACGAGCACAACGCCACCGCTGGCCATCTGCGCGAACTGATCGAGCGCGAGCTGCGTCTGCGCCCGATCTTCGTCGTCGTGCTGACCCCCGCCGCGCTGGCCTCCGAGTGGGTGACGGACGAGTGCGACTGGGCGTACAACCTCTATCGCCGCGACCGCGCCAATCGCGTCATCCTGCCGGTGCTGGCGGAGACAGTGAACGAGGACGACATCTGGCTCTATATGCAGCAGTTCAAGCGCATCGAGCAGGCCGGATTGCAGCCCTGGCCCGCCGCCGAGGCCGCCCGCCGCGTGGCGCTGGCGCTCGACCCCAACGCGCAGATCGCTACGACCGCGACAACACCGCCCGTAGCTACGCCGCCGCCCACATCGCTGCCCGACCGCGCGGATGAACTTGATGCGCTGATGGCCCGCGCCAACGCGCTCGTCAGCCAGGGCAAGCGGCGCGACGCCATCGCCGTGCTGCGCCAGGCGACCACGCTGGCCCCGCACTCCGTCGCCGCCTGGAACACGCTGGGCTATCAACTGGACTATATGGCGGTGTCTCAACAAGAGGCCTCTGAGGCGCTCGAAGCCTTTGAGCGAGCGCTGTTGCTGGAGCCGAACGATGCGTTTGCATGGGCTGGTCGAGCCAATGCGCTTGCACTGCATCATCCAGAGCAAGCGCTAGCCGCCGCAGAGCAAGCCCTGAAGCTTGACCCAGGCAGCGCTTTTGGACTCAATGGCAAAGGCGCAGCACTGAATATCCTGGGCCGCCATCAGGAAGCGCTCGACGCCTGCGAGCGTGCTCTCTCACTGGATCCGACCCATGCTCCTGCATGGAACAACAAGAGTACTGCGCTCAATCTTTTGGGCCGCCATCAGGAAGCGCTCGACGCCAGCGAGCGTGCTCTCTCACTGGATCCGACCCATGCGGCAGCAAGGGTTAACAAGGGTTATGCGCTAAACGCTTGGGGTCGCTTCCGGGAGGCGCTTGACGCCTACGACCGTGCCCTGGCGCTCGACCCAGATGACGATGTTGCCTGGAGTAACAAGGGTAACGCCCTCCTCAACCTTGGCCGCTCCCAGGAGGCGCTCAATGCCTATGATCGGGCGCTGTCGCTTGGTCAAAATGCTATCAGGTGGGAGGGGAGGGCCTCTGCCCTGCGGAAACTGGGACGAGAGAAGGAGGCGGAGGAGGCGGAGCGCAAGGCCCAGCGGCTGAAAGGCAAGCAGTAGCGCAGCAAGCAGGCTCCCCCATCCCCAGCCCCTCCCCCGCTGCGGCGGGAGAGGGGAGCCGGAAGCCGCTTGCCCTGTGTGACTGGCTGGGCCTCTGGTTTCCCCTCCCTGAAGGGGAGAGGGTTAGGGGGAGAGGTCACTCCTCGTTGTGCGCCCAGAACTCCATCAGGTCGCTCTTGGTGATAACGCCGCGCAGGCCATCGTCGCCGACGACGGCCACACCGGTCTGCCCGCCCGCGAAGAGCGTGTAGGCCTCGCGCACGGTCGCCGTCTCGCGCAGCGCGGGCAGCGGCGGACCCTGCCACTCGCGCACGCGCTGGTCGCCCAGCCGCTCGCCGCCCGCCAGCCGCTGCAAGAGCTGCGTCTCCGTCAGCGAGCCGATCACCGCGCCCTCCTCGATCACCGGCAGCTGCGAGATGCCGTACTCGTGGAAGCGCGCGATGGCCACCGTCACCGGATCATCCGGCGCCACACCGATCACAGGCGGCAGTTGCGGCTCCGAGGCGCGGCGGAAGCTCAGCACATCGGCCAGCGTCGGCTGCTGGGCTGGCTCGAAGAAGCCGTTCTCGCGCATCCACGTCTCGTTGTAGATCTTCGAGAGGTAGCCGCGCCCGGTATCAGGCAGCAGCGTCACGATCACGTCATCTGGCCCGCAGCGTTTGGCGTATTCCAGCGCCGCGCCCAGCGCCGTGCCGCAGCTCCCGCCACCCAGGATGCCCTCCTCGCGCGCCAGTCGCAGCGTCAGCGCGAACGACGTGCGGTCGTCAACGCGGATCACCTCATCCACCACCGACGGGTCCCAGTTGTCGGGATAGGTGTCCGTGCCGATGCCCTCCACCTTGTAGGGATGCGGCGTGTCGTGGGAGTAGATCGAGCCAGCCGGGTCGGCGCCGATAACCTTGAGGTTGGGGTTCTGCTCCTTGAGGTAGCGCGCCGTGCCGACGATCGTACCCGCCGTGCCGACGCCCGCCACGAAGGCTGTCACCTTGCCCTCAGTCGCCTCCCAGATCTCCGGCCCGGTGCCGCGATAGTGCGAGAGCGGGTTGGCGGGGTTGGCGTACTGGTTGGGGCTAGCCGCGCCGGGAATCTCGGTCGCCAGCCGCGCCGCTACCGTTTGATAGTGGTCGGGGTCGCCATGCACGGCGCTGCTGGGGCAGATCACCACCTCCGCGCCATAGGCGCGCAACAGGCTGCGCTTCTCCTCAGAGACCTTGTCCGACATCACGCAGATCAGCCGATAGCCTTTGATGGCGGCGGCCTGCGCCAGACCCGTGCCGGTGTTGCCGCTGGTCGGCTCGACAATTGTTCCGCCGGGTTTGAGCTTGCCGCTGCGCTCCAGCGACTCGATCAGCCCCACGCCGATGCGGTCTTTGACGCTGCCGCCCGGATTGAACGACTCCACTTTGACCAGCATCAGCGGCTTGACGCCCTGCGCGAGCTTGTTCAGACGCACCAGCGGGGTGTTTCCTATCGTCTCCAGGATTGAGTTGTAGTACCGCATATGGCTCCCACAGCCCCGGCTGGGGCCGCATCTCCTCACCCACTAGGCCGCGCGACCCGACGGCGCCCGCACGCGAGCGCAATGGATGCGGCGGCTGGACCACACTGTCACCAGCGAGGCGCGCCCCATCGCGACGCCTCGGCTCCATCGTACACCGAAACGCCTGCGCGTGAAAGTGCGCCATCGCGCCGAATCCTCGCGCCTCGCCTCACGCCTCGCCTCACGCCTCGCCATGCGACTTGTCTCATGCCTCGGGTCATGCCTGCGCCTCATGCCTGCGCCTCATGCCTCGCTTCGCGCGACACGGTATAATCTTCGGCGAGGGTCGTGCGCGGCCCAATCCACCCGCGATCATCTGAGATCATCCGAACATCATACCAGCGTCGCCGTCCGCGCTCATGCCGAGCGCACGCGCGACTGAGGAGTATCATCGCGTCATGCTCTCCGCCGCCAAATGGGGCGCGCTCGTCGGCGTCGCCATCTACCTCGTCTCGCAGGTCATCACCTTCGTTGATCAGGTCGCGCTCGGCGCTGGCCCCGCCGATCTGAATCATCCCGGCAAGATCACGCTGGGCTGTCTCGAATTGCTGCTGATCGCCTTCGCGTTCTCCGCCTCCGGCTTCTACACCGGACGCGAGACGCGCGTGGCAGGCTATGGCGCTATCGCCGGGATGGTGACGTTTGTTGTCTACGGCGCGCTGATCTCCATCTATTCGTTCGGCGGACGGATACACCTCGGCGCGGACGGCGCGACGCTGGGCGAGCAGATTGTCATCGAACTGATTGTGGTCATCCTGTACCTGATTATCTCGGCGCTGATTGGCTGGCTGGGCGGGCGACCCGGCGCCGCCCAGGGCCGCGCGCGCGCCAATCGCCTCGCCGCCGCACAAGCGCAGGCGCACGATCAGGAGCCGGCCAACAAATAAGCGCATGCGTCGGCGCGCTGTTGCTTTGAGTGAGGAGACGAACATCCGCATGATCAGTCCGCAATCGCGCCTCACCATCTGGCTGATGCGCACGCTGGGCATGCGCTGGTGGCTGGGCAAGTCGTTTCGCCAGGGCCAGCGGACTGAACCACATGGTGGTGGCATCACCCAGCTTGCGCGCAGGCGGCGGCCCGGCGTGACGGTGACGCCGGTGATGGCGGGCGAAATTCCAGCAGGCTGGCTCGCGCCGGATGGCGACCTCTCCGGCGCGGTCATCTATTATTTGCACGGCGGCGGCTACGTCTTCGGCGCGATGACCACTTACCGCGATCTACTGACCCGCCTGACCCGCCTCACGCGCGCTCGCGCGCTCTGGCTCGACTACCGCCTCGCGCCGGAGTGTCCGTTCCCGGCGGCGGTGGATGACGCGCTGGCAGGCTATCGCTGGCTGCTGGAGCAGGGCGTGGCGCCTGAGCGCATCGTCATCGCGGGCGAGTCGGCGGGCGGTGGGCTGGCGCTGGCGACGATGCTGGCGGCGCGCGACGCGGGCCTGCCCCTGCCCGCTGGCGCCGCGCTGATGTCGCCGTGGACCGATCTGACGGGGCTGAGCGCCACCGCTATCACGCGCGCTGATGTTGACCCGATGCTGGTGGGCGCGCACATCGGAGAGGGCGGCAGACGCTATCTGCGTGACGCCGATCCGCGCCATCCGCTGGCCTCGCCGCTCTACGCCGATCTGCAAGGGCTGCCGCCACTGCTGATCCACGTCGGCGATTGCGAGGTGCTGCTGGACGACTCGCGCAAGCTGGCCGAGCGCGCGCGCCAGGCGGGGGTCGCAGTCACGCTGCGCGTGTGGGATGGCATGTTCCACGCCTTCCCGATCTTCGCCTTTCTGCCCGAAGCGCGCGAAGCGATCGAGGAGATGGCGGAATTCGTCACCGCGCGGGTTTTGGCTGGCGATTGAAATCGCGCCTGGGAGGCGGCGTGCGCGCCGCCGCGAAACCCGCCTGCGCGGGTTCGGAAGCGTCTCAGTCCGCGCAGGCGGACTACGCGGCCTGAAAGGCCCTCCAGGCGCGGTTTCAACCGCCAGCGTCCTCAGCCGCGGTCGCCGCCGACGCGCTCTGATTCGGGCGCGCCCAGCCGCACGAGCGACGCCGGGAAGCGCAGCTCCACAACTGTCCAGCGGCGCGGCTCGCCGCCATCCAG
Organism: Ktedonobacterales bacterium; assembly: GCA_025935235.1. Lineage (GTDB taxonomy): Bacteria > Chloroflexota > Ktedonobacteria > Ktedonobacterales > JADMIN01 > JAKAIY01. Next base: position 11,003 of record JAICVT010000089.1, read on the forward strand.
CGCAACGCTCTCGGACACATCTCTGGTCGTGTCTTCGTCGCCGTGCGCGTCGGGCGAGCCTTCGGTGGTGGAGATGGTAGCCGAGCCGCGCAGATCGGAGCGCACCAGCCCGCGCACCAGTTGCAGGCCCAGCCCCTCCGCTGTGTCGAGCGAGAAGCCCTCTGACACGCCCGCGCCGTCGTCCGCGACATGCACAATGATCCGGTCGCCATCGCGCGCGCCGCTGATGCGAATCTCGCCGCCAGAGCGCTGCTCGAAGCCATGCTCAATAGCGTTCGCGATCAGCTCATTCAGCACGATCGCCAGTGTCGTCGCCTGCTCGCTCGGCAAGAGGTAGGGCGCCGGGCCAACATGGAAGCGCAGGCGCAGCTCGGGCGGCACGAAGTTGCCCTTGACCACGCCGACGATCTTGCGCGCGATCTCATCCACCGGCGCCATGCCCACCTCACCGGTCGAGAGTAGATCGTGGGTGGCGGCGATGCCCTGGATGCGCCGCACTGTCTCGGCCAGAATCTCGCTGGCCTCCTCGCTGCGCGAGCGGCGCTGCTGCATGTTCAGGATCGCCGCGACTTGCGCCAGATTGTTCTTGACGCGATGGTGCATCTCGCGCAGCAGCGTCTCGCGCTTGCGCAGGTCCTCGCGTGTCTGCTCGAAGAGGCGCGCGTTCTCCATCGCGATGGCAGCGACATTGGCGAAGGTCATCACCAACTGCAGTTGATGCTGGCTGAGCATGTGGCGCTGGTTGCTGTAGACACACAGCGCACCCAGCGGCCCATGCACGGTGATGAGTGGCACGCAGAGTACAGCGTGCTGGTCGCCTAGAACCTCCTCGCTCAGACCATGCAGGAAACAGCCGCTATCCGAGCGCATGCAGTCTATGCCGCTGCTCGGCTCGCCGGTCTCGATGACCTTGCCCGCGCAGCACTGGCCGACCAGGATGCTCGCGCGGGTGACGGCGCTCTGCTCGAAGCTATCCTCGAAGCCGTGCCAGGCCACCGCGCGCAGTCGCCGCTCGCCGGGCTGCAGTTCGAAGAGTACCGAGCGGTGCGCGCCGCTGAGCAGCACGGCCTTCTCCACGATCGTTCGCAGCACGGTGTCGAGTACCAGCGAGGAGGCCACCAGCGCGGAGACGTTGTGCAGCGTAGCCAGCTCGTTCACTTTGCGGCGCAACTCCTGATCGGTGGCCTCGTGCAGCCGCATGTTCTCGATGCTCATGGCGAGCTGCCCGCCCATCACCTCCATGAAGGCCAGATCGTCATCGCTGAAGGCGCGCGGCGTGTTCATCTGCACGTTGATGACGCCCTCCAGCCGCTCGACCATGAAGTAGATGATCGGCATGGAGATCAGGCCGCGCGGCGGCGACTCGTAGCGGTTGGCCTCGTCGGAGTACTTCTCCGGGCGCGCCGCCAGATCGGTCTCGCGCAGCGGACGCCCGCGCTCGGCGACGGAGCCAGTGAAGCCGCGCCCCAACGCGACGCGATAGTGTGGGGATGGGAATGGCGAGGGATCGCTGGTGGCGCGCAGCTCCAGCTCCTGGGTGAACTCGTCGAAGAGGAAGATCGTGCAGAGGTCGGCGTCGAGCGCGGCAGCGACCGCCTGCGCTGTCACCTTGAGGGTCTGGTCGAGGTCCAGGGCAGAGTTGACGGCGGCGTTGATCTGCTGCAGGGCGAGCAGACGTTGTGAGGTTCCAGTGGTCTTGATCTCTTCTCGCTGCGCCATATGCCAA
>JAICVT010000393.1 GCA_025935235.1 Ktedonobacterales bacterium
AGCGCATCTATCCCTGGGGCGACCGATTTGAGTCCACGCACTGCAACACCTTCGATTGCGGCCAGCGCGCCACGACGCCTGTCGGCTGGTATGGGCCAGACAACACCGACCCCCGCGCCGGGCGGCAGAGCGGGGTCAGCCCGTGTGGCGCCGAGGAAATGGCGGGCAATGTCTGGGAATGGCTGGCCAGCTCCTATGGCGCTGACTACAGTAAGAGTGAACTGTCAGAACGCCGCGATTCTACTGCACGTCGCTGTCTGCGTGGCGGGTCGTGGAACTACAGCGCGGTGTTCGCGCGTGCGGCTCTGCGCTACCACTTCCGACCCGGCTACGTCAGCAACAACGTCGGGCTCCGCCTCGTCCGCGCGTCCCCTGGTGGGTGAGGCTGGCGAATGAATTCGCGCCTGGGAGGCCAGCGGGCCGCGAAGTCCGCCTCCGCGGACTGGGACGCGGATCTCGAACCCGCGCAGGCGGGTTTCGCGGCGGCGCGCACGCCGCCTCCCAGGCGCGAATTCATTCGCCAGCCGCCCCGGCGCCCATTCGCCAATCCACGCCTGCCGCCATCTTCACGCCACGCGCTCGGCGAGCTGGGGCGCGGCCTCGGCGGGGTCGGCGCGCTCGATGGTGATGGTGTCGGCGCCGAGGAAGGCGGCCAGATCGCGCAGCGCGTCAGCCAGGCCGTCCAGCAGATCGGCGGTGGGGGCGACGCCTGGCTCCAGGTGCAGCGCGCGCACGATCAGCCGCCGCTCTTTGCGCTCGAACTTGGGGTCGAGCCGGCCCACCAGCCGCCCACGATGCAGGATGGCGAGACAGTAGTAGCCGTAGCGCCGCTTCTCCGGCACGACATACGCCTCGAAGCAGACCTCATAGCCGAACAGGGCGCGAGCGCGCGCACGATCCCAGATCAGGCTGTCGAAGGGCGAGAGCAGCGTCGTGCGGGTCGGCGTGGCGCCCGCGCGCAGGCGCTTCAGATCGGGCAGGCGCTCCGGCGCGAGATAGGCTGGCTCGTCCAGCCCCTCCACCGTCGCCGGGATCAGCAACCCATCGGCGGCCATGCCATCGAGCAGGGAGCGGGCGCGCTCGCGCGAGACGCGCCCCTTGGCGTTGGGGTGGCCGTCGGGATTGCTCTCGTCCTGGCGGAAATAGCGCCACTCCCATGACGTGACGCGGAAGTAGTCCCACAGCCAGGAGGGGGTCACGACGCCCAGCGCGCGTGTCGTGCGGCGGATCAGGTGATCCACCCGCTCTCGCGGGGTGGGCAGCGCGCTATCGTCCGGCGCCTCGCCGCCGAAGGCCTCAGCCAGCACGCGCTCGCGCAGATCGTAGAGCTTCTGTCCGTTGCGACGGCTGTGAATCATCAGGTCGCCGAGCGTCCAGAGCACGTCGAGCGCGCGGCGACTCTCCTTCGGCCCATACCACTCCCAGCGCTCCATTGGCCGCGTGCCAGGCGGATTCTCGAAGTCAGCGCTGGCCAGCGGCCCACGGTCGCGGATCGCCTCCATCGTGCGCTGGATGGCCTCGGGATGCTCCTCGGACCAGACGCGCAAGCCCTCCCACAGCAGCGAGGTGGCCGAGCGCACCATGTCGGCGCGGTAGTACGGATAGTCGCCCATCGGCACGATGCTGGCGGCGTGGCTCCAGTATTCGAAGACCTCGCGGCGGGGATAGAGCGCCTCGTCGAGCAGCTTCTGGCGGTATGAGCCGAGCCGGCTCCAGAGCACGAGATATTGCGAGCGCGCGACGACGCTGATGGTATCTATCTGCACCACGCCTAGCCGATCAATCAGCGTCATCAGGTCATCGGCGGTCGTGGCGGCGCCGGGCCGCGTGAAGTCGTGCGCCAGATCGAGTCCCTGGGCCGCCAGCGCCACGCCGCGCGCCTCCTCCAGGGTCAGGCTGAGTGGGCCGCTGGGCTGTCGCTGGCGCGCTGTGGGCATGGTCGCCGCCTCCCGCAAATTCGCGAATCGTCAGGCATCGCCGCGCATGGCGAGGGAACAAATGTTTCACCGCATGCCCAGTATACCATATACCCGCCGTTGATGAACGGCGCCATTTGCTCATAATGCGAGTCAAGTTACGCACATTGACGTAGGCGCGGGCGCGCTCTGCGTCGTTCTGGTCATACACGCCCACCGGTTGGGGCGGCCCGATGCGCCAGAGGCGGCGTATCGGGCGGGCGGAGAGTCCACCGAACGAGCGCGCGTTCCGACGCGGACGCGCGCCATGTGTGAGGAGGCACGCAGTGGGTATCTCGAGTCGCGCCCTGCGGGGCGCGCTAGCAGCGGCGTTGGCTCTGGCGCTGGCTGTCTCGGTCAGCACAGCGGCCGCGCCAACGGCCCATGCCTATGGGCGGCTGGCGCAGTATCAGATTGCGTTGTCGTTCAACTGCAACAATGTGGCGCTCTGCGGGCAATCGCTGGGCGGATTCTGGGGCTGGGCGGAGTTCGACAGCGACAACACCGCCGATGCGCAGCTCACCGGCTGCCAGCACTTCCAGGGCGGCGGCGCGGCTGGCGCGCAGCATTTCTCCAGCGACGCGCAGGGCTGGTTCATCGGCGCGAACGGCGACTTCTTCATCTCCAACGAACTTGTGACGTACACCGGCCACACTGGTGGAGCGCCCGTCACCCTGTTCGATCCGACGCCGCCCTATCCCTCGGATACCGGCATCCCCGCGGCGCCGGGTCACTATAGCGCCCAGACGCTGTATGGCATGCAGGCGCCTCCAGGAACCAACTTCGAGATTCAGGTCGTCCAGCTCCACTGATCGCGGGCGGACCTCTCCCCCTCGGGGAGGGGAACCCGGCCCAGGCAAGCAGTGATAGCAACGGACGGCGCACCATCAACACTTTCCGGCTCCCCCTCTCCCCGCGGGAGAGGGAGCTGGGGGGTGAGGCCGCCCCGCTACAGCGTGCGAATCTCGCGGCTGGCGAAGGCGATCAGCATCGCGCCGAGCATGATGGCCGCGCCGCCCAGGATGACCGGCGAGGCGCCGAAGCGCGCGGTGGCGAAGCCGCCGACGGCTACCGAGAGCGGCAGCGTGGCGAAGTTACAGAAGGTGAAGACGCCCATGATGCGCCCCAGCAGGTTGCGCGGTAGCCTGCGCTGGATCAGCGTCAGGAACGAGACATTGCCCAGGCTGTTGAGCAGGCCAAATATCGCCATGCAGCCGACCGCCATCAGCGTGTTCACCGCATAGGCCAGCGCCGAGACGGCGAAGACCTGGAGCGCGAAGAACAGGATCGAGTAGAGGCCGCGATTGATGCGGTTGCCCAGCGCGCTGGCCAGCAGCGCGCCCAACAGCGCCCCCGCGCCCCAGCCGGTGAGGATGAAGCCGTAGCCCTGCGCGCCCGCGTGCAGCGGTCCCTGCGCCAGCGCTGGAATCGCCACCTCCATCACCGCGCCATTGAAGAGATTGCCCACCAGGATCACCAGCAGCAGGATCTGGAAGAACGGCGTGCTCAGCGTGTAGCGCCACAGGCTGTTGATGACCGGCGTCTCGCTGGAGGCGACCTCTTCCGCGCTCTCGGCGGAGGGCGCCCCACTCGCGCTGGCGGGAGCGGCGGCGCTGGCGGGCGCAGGATACAGCACGCGATTGTGGATCAGGAAGAGCGTCAGCACGGAGACAGCGAATGTCGCGGCGTCAATCGCGAAGCCATCCGAGGCGGTGAAGCGCGCCACCACCAGACCCGCCAGCGACGGCCCGATCATCTGCGCCAGCCGCATCATCGCGAAGAAGAGGCCGTTGGCCGCCTGGAGCTGATCGTCGGGCAGCAGGTCGGGCGCGATGGCCTGCGAGGCGGGCGCGAACAGCCCCTCGAAGGCGCCCATCGCCGCCGTCAGCGCCGCGATC
>JAICVT010000261.1 GCA_025935235.1 Ktedonobacterales bacterium
CGAGAACGCGGTGCGCGCGGCGCTGGGTCTGCCGCTGGGCAGCGCGGAGATGGTGGCGCCCGCGGCGGTGATGGTGAACACGCTGGGCGTGCGCTCCGCACCTGCCGAAGCGCGCGGCATGGCGCGGGCGCTGGCGATCCCTGGCGCGCATGTGCATGTCTATGGCAAGCTGGCCACACGCGTGGGCCGCAAGATGGGCCACATCACGGCGCTGGGCGCGAGCGTCGCTGAGGCCGAAGCCATTGCCCGTGCCGCCGCCGACGCGCTGGACCTGTAGCGCGGTGATGCGCAAGTAATGCGCCCCCTCCACGAAATGATCGCCGAGCGCTACAATGGGGTCACCAGCGAGCGCCCAGTCATTGTCTCGCGGCGGCGGAGCGCACATGTATAAGTTCAGGCGACTGCGGGCGCTGCTTCAGACGCTGTCTGTGACGACGAAGTCGCGACGTCAGACGTTGCTCCGATGGCTATGGGTTGGCCTCGGATATGCCGTCGCCATCGGCGTCGCACTCGCCGAAATCTTCAAAACGTCGCACGATTGGCCAGTCACCTGGCATGATGTCTTGCTGCGCGATGAAGTCGCGCGCTCGTTCGTACTCTCGGCGTTTGTGGCGTTCGTTTCGGGCTGCTACATGCTCATGTGGTTGCTTTCCTCCGGCAGGCTGGCTACTCGCCAGATGTTACCCCTGCCCGCGCTGGCCCCGGCCCTGCGCCAGGCGGCGCGGGACTGCGATACGCGTGTCGTCTCCACCGCGCAGCCAGAGCGGCCCGCGCAGGAATACGCCTCGGATGCGGCGCTGGCGGCGACGTCGGTTGTCGTCGCTACGCCACAATTGCTCACCTCTAGCGGCTGGCTCGCGATTGGCGTGTTCAGCGCTGGCATGGTTCCGCTGGCGATGGTTGCCATGTTCTTGCAGAGCATCGTTTCGACTGGCTTCGCGCCGCAGCCTGGCCTGGTTGGTGGAGCTAGCGTCGTCTACACAATGCTGCGACTCGCTGGTGTGTTTGCGCCACTGGTGGTGATCGCGTTCGTGTACGCTGGGCGCTACTGGGTCGGATGGAGGGCAAAGGTTCGCGGCGCGCATGTGACGGTCAGCGCGCAGGGACTGACCATTCGCGACTACGCGACGCGCTGGCGTCGGCGATACGTCGCATGGCGCGACGTGGTGTCTTTCGTCTGCTTCACCTACAAGGACGGCTACACGCATCCGCGCACAGTCTATCTACTGGACGGCGGCAGTCAGACATTCCTTTGGGAAACGCCGCCTGATATGCGCTACGATCCTGCTGCCCGCCGCCAGCGAATCGCCGGGCAGCAGGCGGAGTCCGCCCGACTTGTGGCGCTGGTCGCAGCAGCGACGAGGTTGCCGCTGCTCGACATCTCCAGCGTGATCAGTGCGGTGGCGAAGATCGAGCCGAACCCCTACACCGCGAGTGAAGAGCCAGACCCCCGCGACATCGAATTGCTCGAATTCGTCGAAGGCGTCTCCTCGCCGAAAACGTTGAAGTCGCTGGCGCCGCCGCTCATCAGGGCCGAGCAGTGGCGACGTGGGCTACTGTCAGGGCTGGTGGGTATCGCCTTTATCGTCGGCTCGGTCTTGTTCTTCGGATGGCTCGGCCAGTAGCGAGCCTGACATGCCAGCGCTGGGCATGTAGGGCAAGAGCGCTCACCCCACTCGCGTCAGGCGCATCAACTGGGTAATGTTGGCGGCGCCGAAGAGCAGGCGGATAAAGGGGCTGGCGAAGCGTGGCGCCCAGCGGCGCTCTGGATCATCCTCGATGCGCGGGTTGGCCAGCCTGACACGCTTGCCCCGCGTCACTACTTCGCAGCCATCGGCCGCCAGCACGTTCTTCACCCAATCGGTGTTGGCGCCGTAGGTCAGCGCGATCACATAGTCGTCGCCATCGGGAAAGATGTTGATCGGCGTGGCGTATTCGCGGCCAGACGCGCGCCCGACGTGATGCAGGATGCCGAAGCCGGGCAGGCGGTCGGCAAAGCGGCTCGTGACGCGGTTGGTGACGACGCGATTGAAGCGCGCCACGCTCGGTGGGATTGGCATGCTAAGTCGCCTCTTTGCTGGTTAGGCGCGCTCCTGGCGCAGCGAGAACGCCGAGACGATCACCATCAGGATCGCGAAGCCGACCAGGAAAAGCAGATCGGGCCAGATGTCGGAGAAGCCCAGGCCTTTCAGCATCACGTCTTTCAGCGCGAAGTTGGCCCAGGTCAGCGGCATGATGTAGGCCAATTGCTTCAGCACGACCGGCAGCGTGTTGACCGGGAAGAACAGCCCGCCCAGCAAGATCTGCGGCACGATCAGTAGCGGGATGAACTGGATCACCTGCAGCTCGTTGCGCGCGAAGGCTGAGGCGAAGATGCCCATATTGACGCCACCGATGGTCAGCGCCAGTGTCACCAGGAAGAGCAGCCACAGATTGCCCGCGTAGTGGACGCGCAGCACATAGATCACGAAGCCAAGAATGACCAGCGACTGCAGCGTGGCGAAGAGCATGAAGCCTAGCACATAGCCCAGCGTCAGCTCGGTGCGGCTGAGCGGCGAGACCAGGATGCGCTCCAGCGTGCCCTGGCTGCGCTCGCGCAGGAAGGCCACTGAGGCCAGCAGGAAGACGAAGAAGAAGGCAAAGAGACCGATGAAGAGGGGCGCGAGCGCGTCGGTCTGGGTGTATTGTGGCCCGCCATAGAGATACGTCGTCTGGAGGGCGACGGGCGCCGCGGCTGGCCCGCCTGGATTCGCGCCAGCCTGGTTGAATGACGCGACAATGAACGTCACCAATTGTTTGGCCTGCTCCGCTGCGGGTGGATTCGAGCCATCCAGCCGCAGGGTGACGGTGGGCCGCTCGCCGACCGAGGCGGCGGTGGCGAAGTCCGGCGGGAAGATCAGCGCGGCGTTGGCGTCGCCCGACGTGAGCTTGGCGTCTACCTGATCGGCGCTGATGTAGATCACCTGCACGCCTTTGGCGTTGGCCAGCGCCTTCGAGACGCCCTGCTGGATGAGGTCGTGTCCCAGCCCCTGCGGCGGGACGACCGCCAGCGTCAGGCTGGTGGAGTCGCTGCTGCCCAGCACGAAGTTGAGCACGGTCATAATGAGGAGTGGCGCAATGAAGAGCAGCGCCAGGGTGCGCCGGTCGCGCACGAACTGCCGCACGATGCGGAGTGCCAGCGCCAGCGTGCGCCGAATCGAGGCAAACATTGGGCTATCTCCTCCAGAGGCTATGGCTGCGCCATTCGCGCGGCGGGCGATGGATCGGATTCGTCGCGGCGCGCGTAGTAGAGGAAGGCGTGGTCGAAGTCCTGCTGGCCCGAGGCGGCCAGCAGCGCGGCGGGCGTGTCGAGCGCGATCAGCTTGCCAAAGCGCAGCAGCGCCAGCCGGTGACAGCGCGTCGCCTCCTCCAGCGTGTGGGTCGAGACGAGGATCGTCACCCCCTGCTGGTTGAGCCGCGCGAAGTAGTCCCAAAACTCCAGCCGCAACTCCGGATCGATGCCGACGGTTGGCTCATCCAGAAACAGCACGCGCGGCTGATGGATCAGCGCCGCCGCCAGCGAGACGCGCTGGCGCATGCCGCCGCTCAGCGCGCTGACCGGGACGCCGCGGCGGTCAGCCAGGTCCACCAGCGACAGCGTCTCGGCGATGCGCTGGGCCAGCCGCTTACCGCGCATACCATAGAGCGCGCCGAAGAAGGCCAGATTCTCGCGCACGCTGAGATCGGAATACAGCACGCTGGCCTGCGACATATAGCCCACCTGGCTCGATACCGCGCGGTTGGGCATGCGCTGGCCCAGCAGCAGCGCCTCGCCAGAGGTCGGCGCCGCGATGCCCAGCAGCGTGCGGATCAGCGTGGTCTTGCCAGAGCCATTCGGGCCGATCAGGCCGAACGTCTCGCCCGCGTAAACTTGCATCGAGATGTCGTCGAGCGCGCGGGTCTTGCCAAACGTCTTGACGAGGCGCCGCACAGTCACCAGCGCCGCGCCATCGGCGGGCTGGGCCGTGTCAGCCAGAGATGATTCCACCATCAGATCAACCTCCTGTTTGCGCGCTGGCTCCATGAGCCTCGGCGTTTTCTGGACTCGCCAGGATGCCGCGGAGCAGCGTGTCCACTGCCCCGGTGAGGTAGAGTTCGGGCGGCAGCGCGGCGATCCCCACCACGATGACGTTGGACGCGAAGAGTTGCCCGACGACCAGCGAATCGTGTGGGCGCAGCTCGCCAGCGGCCACTCGCGATTGCAGGTAGCGCGCCAGCATGCCCAGCGCCTGCTCGCGCACCAGCATGCCCATCCGCAGCATCTCGGGCTGCCAGATGATCTCGCGCAGGATCAGGCGCACCAGCGGCCGCCGCTCCTGGAAGAGCGCGTAGAAGCGGTTGGCGAGCAGCAGCAGCGTCTCGCGCGTGGGCTGGTCGGGCGGGGGCGCGGCTAGCAGCTCAGCGAGCAGTGGCAGCGGGCCGTGCCGCTCGATGATGGCGGCCAGCAGCGCGTCTTTGCTGGGGAAGTAGTGGTAGAGCAGCCCCTGCGCCACGCCTGCCGCCTGGGCGATGTCGCTGACGCGCGTCGCCTCGATGCCGCGCTGGCTGAACAGCTCCAGCGCGGCGTCAATCAGCTGGTTGCGGCGTTGCTGGGCCTGCTGTTGTCGCCTGGTCTGCGCGTCACTCATGGCGGCTCTCGTTGACTGAATGTTCATTCAACTATCCGGGAAGAGTATACGGACGCAAGCGGCGCGTGTCAAGGGGGCTGTTTGCAATGAGTGCGACCTGTTGTCATACTGTGAGGGAACGGTGCGCAGGGCGTGATGTCGCTGGTCTTATATGTGCTACGAAGCTTCCTGCGTGACGCAGCGATAGGCGCATGGACGGCCAGCTATGACCCCGTCGGCAACCTCACCTGCCGAGCGGCGCCTGGCAGCGGGACGACCTGCGCGGGGAGCAGCCCGACCGGCGCGCTGCTGGGCTACGACAACGAAGAGCGGCTGTATGGCTGGCAGAACGCCCCGACCAATTCCACTCAGAGCACAGCCTATCTCTACGACGGGGCCGGCCGGCGGGTGGAGCAGGTGGTGACGAGCGGCGGCGCGACGGAAGCACAGGGAGTGTCAAGGATCTGGGGCGCGCGGCTGAAGGTCGCGAGTGAGCGGGTCGGCGCGCGGCGCTGTGGTACAATCCGGCAGAGGCGTCCGGCGCAGAGAGCATGCGGCAGGTGGACGCTACGCAGCACAGGATTGAGGCGCCGCCATGCTGAGCCACGGGCCGAGCGAGAGGCCGCGCGAGCGACGACGCATCGCCGTCCTCGGCAGCACCGGCTCGATCGGCCGCCAGACGCTCGATGTCGTGCGCGCGTACCCCGACCGCTTCGAGGTGGTCGCACTGGCGGCGCGCGGCAATGTGGCGCTGCTGGCCGAGCAGGCGCGCGAGTTTCAGCCCCAGATGGTCGTCTGCACGGGCGACGACGCCGAGACGCAGCGCCAACTCGACAGCGCGCTGCCCGACTGCGTGCGCGGCGAAGCGGGGTTGACCGCCGCCGCGACACATCCCGACGCGCAGATGGTGGTGGCGGCGACCTCTGGCCTGGTGGGCGTGCCTCCGACGCTGGCGGCGATCCGCGCGGGCAAGACCATCGCGCTGGCCAACAAAGAGACGTTGGTGATGGCTGGGCATCAGGTGATGGCCGAGGCGCGGCGGCTGGGCGTCGAGATTCTGCCGGTGGACAGCGAGCACAACGCGCTCTGGCAGTGCCTGCGTGGCGAGCGCGCCAGCGAGGTGCGGCGGCTGCTCATCACCGCGTCGGGCGGGCCATTCCGCCAGCGCACACTGGCTGAGATGCGCGACGTGACGCCCGAGCAGGCGCTGGCCCACCCCACCTGGCGCATGGGGCCGAAAGTGACCATCGACTCGGCGACGCTGATGAACAAAGGGCTGGAGGTCATCGAGGCGCACTGGCTCTACGACATGCCCTACGATAAGATCAGCGTGGTCGTGCAGCCGCAGAGCATCATCCACTCGATGGTGGAGTATGTGGACGACTCGATCAAGATGCAGGCCAGCATCCCCAGCATGCGGCTGCCCATCCAGTACGCGCTGAGCTATCCCGACCGGCTCGACCGCGAGGGGACCGCGCTGGCCCTGCCCTTGCGCTGGAGCGAGATCAAGCATCTGGAGTTCGACGATGCCGACCTGAGCCGCTTCCCCTGTCTGCGCCTGGCGTTTGAGGCGGGGCGCGCGGGCGGCTCGGCTCCGGCGGCGCTGGTCGGCGCGGATGAGACGGCGGTGGCGCTCTTCCTGAAGGGCACCATCCGCTTCACCGACATCGCGACGTTAGTGGAGCGCACGCTGGAGCGGCACAACATCATCGCCGATCCAGAC
>JAICVT010000269.1 GCA_025935235.1 Ktedonobacterales bacterium
CAAGCGACCACCCGTTTGGGGCAGTATAGCATGGCGACGAGGCTACCCCTACCCCCAGCCCCTCCCCCGCCAAGGCGGGAGAGGGGAGCTACGCTGGGCGTCTATTGCGGCCACGCGCGAACCGCATGCTACATGCAAACTCCCCTCGCCCTCTGGAAGAGAGGCAGGGGTGAGGGCGAGTCCAGGCCGTGAAGGATGGCGCTGGGTGGCGAGCGGCGTTATACTGGCGGCGAGCGAGGAGCGTTGACTCCCCTCTCCCGCGCAACGAGGGAGGGTCTGGGGCTGAGGACGCCAGTGAAAGGATGATCGCGGCATGATGGCTACACCTGGAGCTACACCTGGAGCTACGCCCGGAGCGGATGATACACCGACGCGGCGCGCCGCCACCCTCGCGCCAGCCGCCAGCCCGCGCCGCATCTTTATCAGCTATGCGCGCGCGGACGCTCCAGTGGCGCACCAGGTCGAGCAGGCGCTGCTGCAATGGGGCTGCCAGCCGTGGCTCGATCAGCGCAGCCTGGGCGGCGGGCAGGACTGGACCGCCGCGCTGGAGCAGGCGATTGACGCCAGCCAGATGCTGGCGCTGATCCTCACACCCGCCGCGCTCGCCTCTCAGATGGTGCGCTGGGAATATGAGCGCGCGCTGGCGTGGGGGCTGCCGGTGCTGCTGATCCGCGCTGGCCGCGTGGAGCAGCTCCCACCAGCGTTGACGCAGGCGCCGCTGATAGACCTCCGGAATAAGGGACGCGCCAGTTCCGCGCTCTATTTCGCGCTGGTTGACCAGGGGCTGACCCCAACCGCGCCAGATGACCGGCTGGTCACAGCGGTCGGGTTCGATCTCTTCGCCGCACAGGAGGGGCGGACGCCGCCCGATTGGACCGTCTATCAGGTACCAGTCAGCCACTACCGCCGTCGCCTGGCGCTGGCTGCCATCCCGCTGATCGCCGCGCTCGCGCTGCCGTTGCTGGCTGGGCCGCTATTCCAGCGCGATGCGGCGGGCGTCTCCGTCGTCGCGACGCTCGTCGCGGCGTTAGCGCTCATCCTCATCTCGTCGCGGCTGTTCGGCGGCCGCTGGGGTATGGTGACGGTGATGATGGCGCTGGGACGCATCCAGCCGGAGATGGTGGTTCGCGCGCCAGACGCATGCAGCGCGTTCGTCCTGCGGGCCGGGCGCGGTGTGATGGTCACGCCGCACCGCTACCTGTATGCCTGGGCGGCTGGCGCGCACACCCGCGCCTCCCGCTGGGGCGAGGCGCGGGTGGAGTTCACCGACCGCGCCAGCGGGCAGGTGGTCAGCCAGCGCATCCCGCAGGCGCTGCGCAACCGCCACGCCATCGCCGAGGCGATTGTGGCGGATATGGTGGCCTATCAGGCGCGCACAGGCGAGCAGCCACGCGCCGCCGCCGCGCCTACGGCGCCGCCAGATCAGCGCGCGAAGGCGTCAACCAGCCAGACGCGCTATTGCCTGATCGCGCCGCGCTCCGTGAGCGCCGTCATCACCGACGCGCAGGCATGGCTACGTGGACGCGGCGCCGCGCCCGCCGAGATGGTGTGGGATGCAGAAGGCGGTGGGCTGCTGCTGCCCACCAGTCGCGGCGCGGCGCAAAGCCGGTTCGCGCTCTTCGCCGACGTACCGGCGGTCACGCGGTCGCCGCGCTGCTGCGACATCCTGGCTGATCTGCGGCGCAACGGGACGCTGCTACTCCCGCTACGGGTGACGAGCGCGCCGCCCGCGCCGAGCGAGTGGTCGTCCACCCAATGGGTAGACTTCTCGCCTGCCGCCTCACGTGCGCGCAGCCTGCTCGGTCTCTGCGACGCGCTGGATCGTGCGGACGTCCTATTGACCGCGGCGCCTGATAGATTCGATCCAGAGATCGCGTTGGCGCGCGGAGTCTTCGAGCGCACGCCGCCCGGCTGGAACGCGTTCGTGGCCGACGCGGCGATGGAGCAGGCGCTGTGGCGAGCGCATCGGCGCGCGGGCGCCGTGATGGCGCTCTCGATCCTCGGCCTCCTGGCGCTGCTGGGTTTGGCCAGTGTCCAGGCGGCGCAGATGGAGTCGCCTTCTGATCCTGGCTACCAGTATTTCCTCCCCGGCGCGATCACGTTTTGGGTGATCCTCGCGCTGCTCTCGCTACCCTTCTGGCGGCTGGTCGTGGGCCAGTTCCGCCAGGCGCGCGTCCACGACGACATCCTGCGCGATCGCGGCGCGCCCGAATGCCTGGTCGTGACGCCGCAAGGCATCGCATTTCACCTGATTCGCAGGTCGTGGCGAGATGCGCCACGCCGCCGCACGGGTGTCTCAGTTCCCTTTGACGCGCCGCGCGACTTCGTGGCGGGCGGCTTCGCGTTCAGCGAGCTGGCGGCGATCAAGCAGCGGCGCACGCTGGTCGGCGCGCCGCTACTGCGCCTGGAGACGCGCGCCGGAGGGGTCGTCACGCTGCCGCTGGCGAACCTGTTCTCCAAGAGCGACGCAGCCGCCGAGGCAGCAATCGCCGCGTTCACGGCGTCCGCTCGTCGCCTCAGCCATTGACACCGCCCGCGCGCATCGCCTATGCTGCGCGCAGATCGTTCGCCGCTAGCAGTGCGCTGGCGGCCAGAGGAAACACCGACATGAGCCCGCGACGCGACGTGAGATTCAGCCAGCGGCAGAGCCAGCCTCCGCATGAGAGGTCTGGAGCGCCGCGTATGCGCGCGTAGGTAGCAAGTAGCCGCTAGTCGGCGATACGACGCCCGCCAGACATCCCATCAAGGAGCCTGGCGGGCGTTTTCGTGTGCGCGGGGAGCCGACCTCTCCCCCTAGCCCCCTCCCCTGCGAGGGGAGGGGGAACCGGAGGTCAGGCGGCGAGGGGAGGCGAGGCATGGAGATCACGTTTCTGCTGCGCGGGCTGGCGCTGGGGTTCGCCATCGCCGCGCCCGTCGGCCCCATCGGCGTGCTGTGCATCCGGCGAACGCTGGCCGAGGGGCGCGTGGTGGGGCTGGTGACGGGGTTGGGCGCCGCCACCGCCGATGCGACCTATGGCGCCGTGGCCGCGTTCGGCGTCTCGGCGATCACCTCGGTCCTCGTCAGCCAGCGGCTATGGATTCACCTGCTGGGCGCGGTCTTTCTGGGGTGGCTGGGGCTGCGCACAGCGCTGGCACGCCCCTCCGCCGCGCTCTCCGCGCTGGATATCGCCAAGCCGCGCGCCGAGGCGGATCAGCCTACCACGCGGCGCGGGCTGCTGGCGGCGTGGGCCTCCACCGTGGCCCTGACGCTGACCAATCCCACCACGATCCTCTCGTTCGCGGCGGTCTTCGCCGGGCTGGGGCTGGCGGGCGCCGACTACACCTCGGCGGGGCTGCTGGTGGTGGGCGTCTTCGGCGGCTCGGCGCTATGGTGGCTGATCCTGAGCGGCGGCGTCAATCTGCTGCGCGCTCGCTTCAACGCCCGCGCGATGCGCTGGGTGAACGTCATCTCTGGCGCGCTGCTGCTCGGCTTCGCTGCCTTCGCCCTGGCCAGCCTCTAGCCCATTGGCGCGCGGCATGCGCTCGCCATCAACTCACAACGCTCCACCGCCACATTTCCCCTCGCCCTCTGGGAGAGGTGCAGGGGTGAGGGGCCAGTTGCCAGAAACTCGACTGATTTAGTATACTTTTGTCTGTGAAGTATGGACCTGCCAGACGATCTCATGGCGCCACGCGCCATCCGCGCCGGGCGGCGCCGTGGAGGACATGAGGGCAAGCGATGACAGTCAGCGATGCGGAGTTCCGGGCCGTGCTTGGGCGCTTCCCCACCGGCGTGACGGTGGTGACGACCTGCGATGGCGCGCGGCCCACCGGAGTCACCGTCAACGCCTTCGCTTCCGTCTCGCTCGATCCGCCGCTGGTGATGGCCTGCATTGACAAGCGCTCGCATTTGCATGATCTGGTCGCGCGCGCTGGCTTCTTCGCCGCCAACATCCTTGGCGCGGGCCAGCAAGACATCTCGCGGCGCTTCGCTGGCCAGACCGCCGACCGCAACGACCGCTTCCACCTGACCCCCTTCCACATCGGCGCCACTGGCGCGCCGCTCCTCGACGGCGCCATCGCCCATGTCGAGTGCCGCCTGGTAGCCGTCTACCCCGGCGGCGATCACAGCATCTTCGTGGGCCAGGTCGTGGCGCTGGGCGCAACCGGCGGCGAGCCGCTGGCCTACTACCGTGCGCGCTATGGAGCCCTCGCAATGGATGTGGACGCTGGAGTCGCGCCGGGCCACCGCGAATGAAAGCCCTGAAGGCTATGAAGGCGCCAGCGACCACCTCGCTGGCGCCGCTCTGGCCGCCGCTCGCCCCCGCCGCGCGATCTGCCCAGCGCGAGCGCGCCCTGACCGTCCTCCAGGCGGAGATCGCCGGTTGCCGCGCCTGCCAGGAGGCTGGCTATCTCGCTGTAGCTCAACCCGTGGCGCGCCAGCGCGGCCTCACAGGCGCCCGCGTGATGATCGTCGGCCAGGCGCCCGGACGCCTCACCGTCGAGCGTGGCATCATGTTTGGTGGGCCGAGCGGCGACGCGCTGGAGCGCTGGCTGCAGATGGCTGGGTTTCCCGCTGGAGCCTTGCGGCGCGATGTCTACCTCTCGGCGCTGACGCGCTGCGATCCGGGGCGCAGCCCCAAGGGCCACGGCGACCGCAAGCCATCGCCCGCCGAGGTGGCGCTGTGCCGCCCCTGGCTGAAGCGCGAGCTGGAGCAGGTGCGGCCCTCGGTGATCCTGCTGGTCGGCGGGATGGCCATCGAAGCATTTATCGGGCGAGTCAAGCTCGAAGAGGCGGTCGGCTCGGTGGTCGAGCGCGCGGGCGTCGCACTGATCCCGCTGCCGCATCCATCGGGAGTCAGCCGCTGGCTCAACGATCCCGCGCATCAGCGCCTGCTGGAGCAGGGGCTGGCGCAGCTAGCGCGGCTGCGCGCCACATGGGAAGCGCATCCACCGGATGAGCGACATTCCCCACCCCCTCCTGGAGAGGGGCAGGGGTGAGGGCCAGCGCCCAACCAGAACACCGGAAACACTCGATACGGAGGAGAGAGCAGATCAATGGCTGAGACGACCGAGAAGCCCGCGAAGCGCGTGCTGATCGTGATGGCGCATCCCGACGATGGCGAATTTGGCGTCGGCGGGACCGTGGCGAAGTGGGCGGCGGAAGGCTGCGATGTCTGGTATTGCCTGGTAACGGACGGCCAGGTGGGCGACGCGGGCGACATGGAGATCACCAGCGAGCAGCTCGCCGCCAAGCGCCACGTGGAGGCGCAGAACGCCGCCGATGCGCTGGGCGTGCAGCACCCCGTCATCTTCCTGCACTACATGGATTCGCGGCTGGAGCCGACGCTGGAGGTGCGGCGCGACATCGCTCGCGTCATCCGCCAGGTAAAACCCGATGTGGTGATCTGCCAGGACCCCACGGTGCGCTGGAGCGGCCAGGGCTACATCAATCACCCCGACCACCGCGCGGCGGGCGAGGCGACGCTGGCCGCCATCATGCCGGTCGCCAGCACGCGCCTGGCCTTCCCGGAGCTGGCGGCTGAGGGGCTGCCCACCCACAACGTCAAGGAGATCTACATCTCCTCCACGCAGAACGCCGATCGCTGGGTCAACATCGAGGGCTATGTGGAGAAGAAGGTCGAGGCGCTGCGTCAGCACGTCAGCCAGCTCCGCGGCTGGGATCCGCTGGAAGAGATGAAGAAGTGGGCGCGCGAGAATGCCGAGCGGGCGCGCAGGCACGGCCACGACTTCAACTACGCCGAGAGCTTCAAATACATCAAGATGGAGGATGATTAGGCGGGGAACCTCACCCCCAGCCCCCTCTCCCACCGGGAGAGGGGAGTTCGGTTGGCGCACGGCGTGAGCTTTCGCGTATCCAACGCGCGGCGCCGCCCAGCTGCCCAGCTACCCGCCGCTATCCCTGCCGTGAGTTCCCCTCCCTGAAGGGGAGGGGGCAGGGGGAGAGGTTCCGCGTTCCCGCCGCTAGCTCGCGCTCGCCGCGCTACTGTTGCTGGCGGGCGCATTCGCCGCTGGCAGCCGCACGATCACTACCTGCCCCTGGTACGACACGATAGCGACCCGCGCGCCCGGCGTGACCTGGCTCGGCTGGATGGCGGTATGGTGTGGCGCCTGAATCCAGTGGGCCTTGGCCGAGACCGGCTCTGTCACC
>JAICVT010000061.1 GCA_025935235.1 Ktedonobacterales bacterium
CGCGTAGTTCCAGCCGTAGCGCACGGTCGCCTCGTCGGTTCCCGCCGTCCCCTGCACCAGCAGCGTCGAGTCGCCTGAGATGGCCGCCGCCAGATGCTCCGAAACCCAGCTCTTGGCAGTGCCGGGCAATCCGTAGAGCAGCAGCGCGCGGTCGGTGGCCAGTGTGGCCACGGCGATCTCGATCAGCCGCGCCGCGCCAATGTACTTCGGCGTGACGACGAAGCCGTTGGGCAGCGTCGCGCCGAGCAGATAGGCGCGCACGGCCCACGGCGAGAGCTTCCAGTTGGGCGGACGTTGGCGCGTGTCGGCCTCGGCCAGCGCGGCCAGCTCGTCGGCGAATTGCTGCTCGGCGTGCTGCCGCTGCACCGCGATGATGGACGACGTGACGACGCTCGCGCTGGCGTCGTCGGACGGGTGCGGTTGTGTCACAGCGGGATCTCCTTGATGACGCGCTCACGCAGATAGAGGCTGCCGGTGAATTCGGCGAGCGCATATTTCCAGCGGCTCAGATTGCGATGCTGCTCATCGGCGATGGCGCAGACCTCACGCGCCCGCGCGAAATGGCGGTAGGGCAGTGCGGCGGCGGCGACGGGCAGCGCGCCTGTCCACGACTCAGGCGGAGGCTTGGAGGCGTCCGACTCGTCGAGCGTCTTGCCGAGGACCTTCAGGAATGAGATGGCCACGTCATCATTCCACGGGCGCGGCAGGCAGGCGAGTGTCTGACCCAGCGAGAAGCTCGGCTTGTAGCTGGGAACGACCATCTCGATCAGTGCGCGCGTTTGCAGCGTCCCGGGCGGCAGCAGCGGTGCCAGCCCGGTGAGCAGTTCGCTGAGTGGCAAGGATGGTGGGTCGACACCGATGATGTATCGGTGTAGCCAGCCGTGCCAGATCGCCGCCGCCCAGGGCGCCGAGCCAGCGCGCGCGGTCGCCCTCGCCCATCCGCTGAGGATCTCATCGCGCCAGCGGCTGAACTCTGTGCCCTTGACGAGCAGGTCGGGCGCCCTGTGGAAATGCGCCTCCCAGTGGTCTGGCGCGATGTACTGGAGTCGCGCCAGCAGCGCGCTGAGTTCCGGCTCTGCGCCCCCGAACGCGGCTAGCGCCATCGCGCGCATCGCTTCACCCGCTTCGCCCGCTTCGTCGGCGCTCTCCAGTGCGGTGGGCAGCTTCGCGTTGAGGCTGCTGCCCGTCAGGGTGAGGGTGGATTCGAGCAGGCGGCAGGTGGCCTGCGCCAGGCGCGACGCGGGCAGGCGCATGAGCAGATCAGTGGCGACGCTGCGCGCCTGCTCCGAGCGATCGCTGAGCGCCTGGGTGAGCAGCGGCTCATCCTCCAGCGAGAGGTTGACCGAGAGCGCCGCCAGCAGCGTGGCGCGGGCCTCGGCCTTCTCGCGCTTCCACTCCGCCGTCAGCAGGTCGCGCGCCGCGGCGGGGTCGCGGCGCCGCATGCCGCGCAGCGCGGCCACTCGCTGGCGCAGCGTACCCGTATCCCAGGCTTCCTGCGCGCGGGCCGGGTCATCCATCGCCTCGTCGGACGGCTCGCTGGCCCATGCCCACGCGGGATTGAAGCGCGCCAGCCAGCGCCCGCGCTCGCCGAGCGCCGGGATCAGCGCGGCGCGCAGCTCGCTGGTCATGCCGACGGAGGAGAGCGCCAGCGGCAGCGTATCCGCCGGCAGCCGCAGGCCAGCCGCGCGCAGCCGCGCCAGCGCCTCGGACAGCAGATCGAAGCGCCGCCCGCGCAGCAGCGTAGCCACCGCCTCGCTCGCCGCAGGCGAGCAGGCGGGCCGCGCATCGGCTGGCGCGGGGACGGGCGGCTCAGGCGCGGGTAGCGGCAGATAGCCCGCGCGGCGATAGGCGCCCCACGCGCCCGCGCGCAGCAGCACATCGCGCTCGGCGCCACCCTCGCTCTCGTCTTCCGCCAGCGCTAACTGATCAATCTGTGGCGTCGTCTGCGGCGTGGCGGGGCCGCTGTGGCGGGTTCCCGTCAGCGCCAGCGTCAGGATGTCGCGCTCGTCACTTCCGGTCGTCGTCATGCGCCTGTCTCCTCCAGCGGGGTGTAGCATCCCTCGGCGAAGGCGCCCAGCGGGGAGAGCCGCTCGCCATCCCACTCGGCCAGCAGGTCGAGCGCGCGCCCGCCAGAGAGCGCCAGCAGCCGCCAGTGATCGCCGCCCGCCAGCGGCAGCGCGTCGCCGGCCTGGTCGGCCAACAGCCAGGGGCCATCGGGCGAGGGGATCGGCGTCACATCGCGCAGCGCGCCCGCCAGCCGGTCGAGCCAGGGCTGGCGCCCCAGCGCGCGGGCGAACTCGCCCAGAAAGGCCGCGATGCTGGCGTGGCCCAGCGTGGCGGGCAACGCGGTAGCCATGAAGGCGAGGTCGTCGGGACGGCTGGCGACGCGCGCGCGCAGCGGATACGCGCTGGGCCAGAAGTGCAGTTCGGCCTGGAAGCGCGAGCCGCGCACGAACGTCTCCGCGAACTCGCGCCAGTTGGCGCTGAATTGCAGGATCAGCGCCAGCCGCGCGCTCTGCTCGCCCAGCAGCCAGGTGCGCTGCGTGCGCAGACGGTCATCTTCATAGATCGTCTGCCCTAGCACGAGCCAGCGGTCGCGCACATGGTCGCCCGCCGCCGCCACCTCGTCAGTCGTCAGGCTCCAGCCGATCAGCGAGCGCACGTCGGCGCGCAGCGGCGGATCGAGCGCCTCCTGCTGGCGATAGGCGTGGCTCAGCAGCGCCGCCTCGCCCAGCGCATCCAGCAGGCGCTGGGGCCAGTCGCGGCTCGCGTGGACGATGCCCGACATCGCGCGCAGTCGGCCCGCCATTCCGGACGCCTGCGCATCCACCAGCCGTTTGGCCTGGTCGAGCCAGAAGCGCGCTGGCTGTGTCTCCAGCTCGCCGAGACCGCTGCGGATGAGGTCGCGCGTCCAGAGGTCGAGCGTCTCCAGCCCGTCGCGCACTAGCGCCTCGCGCTTCTGGATGCGTTTGGCCACCGCTGCCGCCGCCTTGGCATCGCCGCCGTCCTCCGCGTCGTCTTTCGGCGCGGCGGGCGCTTTGGGGGTAGCGGCGGCTTCGGCGCGGGTGGCGCGCTTTTCCAGCCAGGAGGCCACCCAATCGGGCGGCTCGCTCTCGGTCAGCGCGTCGGGGGTGGTGGCAGCCATCAGCATCAGCCCGATGCCATGCTTGCAGGGGAACTTGCGGCTGGGGCAGCTACATTTCACGTTCAGGCTGGCCAGCTCCACCCGCACCTGATAGAGCGCGCTGCCCTGACACTCGCCCCAGAGCGCCTGCGCGCTATAGCCGAGGTTGCGCCAGTGGCGTGGGTCGGCGAGCTTGCGCCCGGCCTGCGCCGCGCTGAGATCGGGCGCCGCCGCGAGCGCCTGTTCGCTGGTGATGGTCAGCATCGCGGCGCGTCTCCTTCTCCCGGCTTCTCCCGGCTTCCGTGTTGGCCAATCGTTCTCTGGCAGTATGGCAGAACTGGAAGGCGCGGGCTATCAGCCATAAGTTGGATAGGCGGGTAAACCCGCAGCTAACGGCCTGTGGCCGCGAGAGCCAGGGTTCAATGAGGGCTGCTTGTCAAGCGAAGCCATGCCAGATAGTAAGCCGATGCGACCATTCGCGTATCACGCGGTTGTCCTGCCGCATCAAGACAGAGACGACCCCATGGGCTCTCACGCGCTCGCGTCACTGCTGGCGCCATTGCTTGGCAGGCTGGAGGTAATTGCCGTCGGCTGGTGGCGCCCAATGAACGCCACGCGCTCAATTACCTGGGCTTCGTCCATCTCGGCTGCATCCTCATCCTGCTCCGGCAGAGTCTATGTGATGACTTCCCAGAGACGGCTCCAAGACAGCGCCCTTCACGCCCTTCACTGGCGCAGCCTCTTCCTCCACGGCGAGGAGCAGACGGGCGACCCGTAACGCTCGCCGTAACGCTGGCGTTACGCGGCCCGTTTACACTGGCACTCAACGACGGAACTGCGTAGCGCCAGGCAGGGCCGCCGTGGCCCGCGTACCAATCCAACCGAAGAGCGGACAGAGGGGCGGACAGAGGGGCGGACAGAGGGGCGGACGGAGGGGCGGACGGATGAAAGATACGCTTGCGCACGCAACCGAACCCTCGCGCGGCGCGCGGACGGGCGCCGCGCGCCTGAAGGGGGCGCCGCTAGCCCTGGCGCGCGGCGCGTGGATCGTGTCCACCGTCGTGTCGCTCGGCCTGCTCGTGGTGGCGATCCCGCTCGTCTATCAGCAGATCATCACTCCACAGACAGGCCCGCTGTGCGCCGACTCACGCTTCTCCCCGGCGCAGTTTGCCGCGCTGCACGCGGCGGGCGTCTCCCCCACGAGTCTCGCCGTGGAGATCATCGTCGTGCAGATCTTCACAACGCTTGTGTACGTCGGGGTGGGCGCGCTGATCTTTTGGCGCCGCTCCGAGAACGGCGTGGCGCTCTTCGCCGCCACCGCGCTAGTGCTAGCCGGCACGACCTTCAGCGACCCACACTGGCTGGGCGCCTCCTGCGCGCTGCGCGCGGCCTGGCCGGCGGCGGGGTTGCTCTTCGAGCTGTTGGGCGTGGTCGCGAGCCTGCTTGTTCCGGCGTTCTTCTACACCTTTCCCTCGGGGCGTTGGTCGCCACGCTGGGGTCCATTGCTCGTCCTCTGTTGGATCATCCCCACGCTTCCGCGGGCGTTGGAACCCCCAGGAGTGAACGACTTCTTGTACAGCCATTGGGGGTTTGCCAATGTCACCGCTGGTCTGCTGTTCGCCTCCCTGTTCATCGCGCAGATCTATCGCTATCGCCGCATCTCCACCCCGGAAGAGCGGGTGCAGACGAAGTGGGTGGTGCTGGGCAGCGGCCTCGGCCTGGGCGCAGCCGCGGCGATTATCGCCGGGGGCGCTTTTCGTGGGGCGAACCCGACCTCCCCCTCGTGGCCGCTGTTCCTGCCCTTTTGGGGCGCGGCCATTCAGGTCTTTTTCACGCTCATCCCGATCTCCTTCGGCATCGCGCTGCTGCGCTCGCACCTGTTCGATGTGGATCAGCTCATCAACCGCGTGCTGGTCTATGGCTCGCTCACCGGCGTGCTGGCCCTGTTCTACTTCGGCGTCGTGGTCGCGCTGCAGCGTCTCACCGGCCAGACCCAGCCCGTGCTGGTCGTCCTCACCACGCTGGCCATCGCCGCGCTGGCGCAGCCGCTGCGCCGCGCGCTGCAGCGCGGGATCGACCGGCGCTTCTACCGCCGCAAGTACGACGCCGCACGTACGCTGGCGGCCTTCAGCCAGACGCTGCGCCAGGAGGTGGACCTGGCGCAACTGCGGGAGAACCTGCTCGAGGTGATCGACGAGACGATGCAGCCGCAGCGCCTCTCGCTCTGGCTGCGAGGCGCCCCGCCCGCTCCGCCCGCTCCGCCTGTCCCCACCAGCGAACCCGCCGCCGACACCTGACACTGTGATCACCGTGACATTCCCGCCCGCCCGGTCGCTTCATGCGGCCAGGGCCCGCGTGGGGCAAAGAGGAGCGACGACCATGTCGGATCACCCCTGGCAGCTGAGTGGAAAGAGGGTGTTGCTCACCGGCGCCGCTGGCGGGATCGGCGCTGCCGTTGCCCGCCTGCTGGTCGCCAGGCAGGCATCCCTCTCGCTGATCGATCTGCGGGCTGAGGCGCTCGCGCAGGTTGCGGGACACCTGGGCGACGACGTGTTATTTCAGGCCGTTGACATCACGCAGACGTCGGCCCTCACCCAGGCGGTCACGGCGACGGTGGAGCGCTTTGGGCGCCTGGACGTGGCGGTCGTCAATGCGGGCGTGGTGGCGGTGGGGTCGGTCGAGCACGGTGATCCGCAGGCGTTTGAGCACGTGATCCAGGTGAATCTGCTGGGATCGTGGCGAACCGTGCGTGCCGTCTTGCCCCACATCATTGCCGCTCGGGGCTATACCTTGTTCGTATCCTCCCTCGCCGGCGTCAACCAGGGGCCACTCAATGCCGCGTACAACAGTAGCAAAGCGGGCCTCAACGCCTTCGCCAACACTCTGCGCCTGGAGGTCCAGGGACTCGGCGTCGATATTGGGGTCGCCCATCTCATCTACACGGCTACGGAGACCGGACGCCTCGCTGTCGAACATCCCCGCATTCGCGGCTTGCCGGGACTCCCCAAGATGAGGCCCGACCCCATCGAGAAGACCGCCGCCATGTTGGTGCGTGGCATCGCGCGCCGCAGCCGCACCGTTGGCACGCTGTCCGCACACCTGTCCCTGGTCTCCCCGGACATCGCCCAGCGGGTAGTCGAGCGTCTGGCCCGCAGGCGCAGGTGGGCAGAGCTCATCCGCGCACAGGAGCCAGCAGACCGATGAGACAGAGGACATCTATGCCCTCGCCGACCTCCTACTGATGCCAAAGCGGCCGCGGTAGTTGTCGTATCGTGAACAGCAGCCCTGCGGTTTGTCTTCCGCGTGGCGGCTCAACGCTTAAGGCATTTATGAGATGGCTTGTGGACATGATAGCCCGGCCCTCTCTGCCTGCACCTGCGAATCCTCGCATCTGCGATTGCACGCACGTGTGTCTTGTTGTACAACGTCACTGTTCGCTATCATCAAGGAGGCGACCAGCAGACGATGGCCGTGAGCGATGAACACGCGGAATGACAGCCCTGGAGGCGCGCATATGCTGGCTCTCCGACGCGCGCTGAGCGATACCACCCCTGGCGTACGACGCAAGGTCGTCGCGGTCTACGCGGCGCTGATTGGCGTCAATCTCATCCTCTGGGCGCTGACACTGCTCGCCGCGATCCAGTATCCTATCATGCTGGCGGTCGCGCTGCCCGCCTATGGATTTGGCCTGCGTCACGCCGTGGACGCTGACCACATCTCGGCGATTGACAATGTGACGCGCAAACTGATGCAGGAGCGCAAGCAGCCAGTGGGCGTCGGCCTGTTCTTCTCGCTCGGCCACTCCACGGTCGTTATCATCATGGCCGCGTTGATCGCGCTCGGCTCGGTCTTCATCCGCGACAGCCTCAGCGATGGCGGCTCATCGCTGGCAGTGATCGGTGGGCTGGTAGGGACGAGCGTCTCGGCGGTCTTCCTGCTGGCCATCGCCGCGATGAATCTGGTGATCCTGGTCGAGGTCGTCCGCACGTTCCGCCAGGTCACGCGCGGCGGCGCCTATGACGGCGACGCCATCGAGGAGTATCTGAACCGGCGCGGCTTCTTCGCGCGCATCTTCCGTGGGCTGTTCAAATCGGTGGACGCCAGCTGGAAGATGTACCCGATCGGCTTCCTCTTTGGCCTGGGCTTCGACACCGCGACCGAGATCGGCCTGCTGGCGGCGACCAGCGGATTCGCCACGCAGCATGTGCCGTTCTACGTCGTGCTGCTGCTGCCGCTGCTCTTCACAGCGGGCATGAGTCTGGCCGACACCACCGACGGCGTGATGATGCTCGGCGCCTATGGCTGGGCCTTCGTCAAGCCGGTGCGCAAGCTGTTCTACAACATCAGCATTACGCTGGTCTCGGCGCTGGTGGCGACGCTGGTAGGCGGGCTGGAACTGCTCAGCATCTTCCAGGGCCAACTCAATCTCTCGGGCGGCTTCTGGGACGCCATCTACTTCCTCAGCAACGGCGCCGATGGCCGCAACTTTGGCTACATCGGCGCGGGCATCATCGCCATCTTCATCCTCAGTTGGGTGGTCTCGACGGTCATCTATCGCGTCAATCGCTATGATGAGATGGACCAGCGCGCGCAGGGCTGTGATGCCACGAGCGGCGCGGTGGCGCTCCACCCACGCGAGCGACTGGACTGAGCGGACGAGGGCAGACGACAGGAGGGAGCAACGCATGCCGACGATAGATGATGCGGGCGTGGCGCGGCTGCTCGCCTTCGCGGAACGCGCGGCTGATCGCCTGCGCGCGGATGAGCGCGTGCGCGCGCTCTGGCTCACGGGCAGTCTCGCGGCCGGCGTCGGCGACGCGCAGAGCGATGTTGACCTGCGGGCTGCCGTGCGCGCGGACGACTTCGCGACCATCGGCCAGTGGTGGCGCGAGCTGATTGACGAAATCGCCCCGACAGTCTGGGCGCGGCGTTGGCCGGGTCCGCCCGATGAAGCGATCCTGAGTGCGATCACGCGAGACTACGAGCGCTTCGACCTCGTCATCCAGTCGGCGGAGGACACGCGGCCGCGCCTGCTCGAAGCGGCGCGCGTCCTCTTCGACAAGGATGGCCTGGCGGGGCGCCTGCTCGCGCCAGCCGCGTCGCCAGCGGAGCCGCGAGACCCGCTGGCGAGCTTGCCGGTCGTGGTCGAGGAGTTCATCCGTCTCGTCGGCATGCTGCCAATCGTGGTGGAGCGCGAGGATGTCCCGATTGGCATGGAGGGCCAGATGGGGCTGCACGGTTTGCTCATCAGTCTGTTGCTGATGGAGAACGGCATTGACCGCGCATCCAGCGGCAAGCGCCACGTCGCCGCCTATCTCAGCGATGAGCAGCGCGCGGTGTTGGCGCGGGTTCCCTCGCTGACCCCGACAATGGAGTCCATCATCCAGGGGCGTCTCGCCTATGCGCGGCTCTTCCTCCCGCGCGCCCAGCGGCTGATGCGGGCGCATGGGCTGAGCTATCCCGCAGAGTTCGAGGACGCGACGCGGCGGCATTTGCTGGAGACGCTCAACCTGAGTCTGTGAGATTGCTGAGAGCAAGGCGAGTGTGAAGTGTGACCCGCGCCACACTCCCGCGCGGCCCGCGCTTGGTATGCTGAATCAGCGCGGGCTGCGTGGCGCGATCCCCACCACGTCTCCCAAAAGTAGCCGAGAAGTCATGCGCCGGAACAACGTGCGCCGCTGGCGGCGTCGTCTTGATGACTGGCATGTTCTCGCCGCTGCGCCCGTTCGTTCTATTGGCGGGTGGAGTCTCAGGCGCGCGGCATGCGGCAGTCACGCAATTCTCGTATTTCGCTTGATTCCCGCTTGATACCCATGTAGTGGTTCCCATTGGCGCCTATGATAGCGGAGCGCACACGCTGTGGCGGCTCGCGCAGAAGGAAACGAGCATGGACGACCCGACGCACTTGTCGCCGCAGCCCCCTGAGTGGCCAGAGCAGCAAGCGCAGCCCTCGCTTGACCATCCTGAGCAGCCAGCGCAGCCGTTCGATCCAGTCCCCGCTCCGCCACCCGCCGCGCTGGATGAGCTGCCAACCATCGCCCAGACTATCCCGCCGCGCCCATCTACGCCTCGTTCCACCACGCCCGTTGGCCCAACACGCGGGTTCGCGCGCTGGCTGGCGGGCGCGCGCCGCTGGCATGGACCTTCACGGCGCGCGGCGTTCATCTCACTGGCGCTGCTGCTGATTCTGGGGATTCCGTTGCTGGTGAGCATTGCCAGCGCCGTCCATGACTACACCACGCTCAAGGGGCTGGGGCAGTCCGCCGTCGCGCATCTGCTGGCCGCCAAAGACGATCTGACGGGGCATAGTAGCTCCAGCGACAGCGGAACATCCGCCTCGCTCAGCGCGCTCACCCACGGCTCTGGCACGACCGCCGAGGTCCTCTCGGCCGTCCAACTGCTGCTGGAGACGCCTGGCCCTGATGTGACCGGCCCGGCCTACACCTATCTGGCGCAGCGCCAGAGCGGCACCTTCTATCCGCTGACGGTGACAGTGCAGCCCGCCAAGGGAGTCGCCTCGGAGGGCAGCGCGACGCAGACCTTCAAGACGACGCTCTCGGATAACACCTACTTCGCGCTGGGTGGCCAGCCCACGCCAACGCCGACCGTCATTACGCCCTCCACAACCACCACGCCCAGCGCCACCGGCTCCACATCCGCCGCGGCGACACCCAGCGCCACCCCGACCACAGGCGCGAATGGCGGGACGGGCGGGACGAAGAAGAGCGCGTTCCCTGATCCCGCGCGCATCGCGGCGGCGACCAACGATCTGCGCGCGGCGCAGCACGACTTCCAGACGATGGCCGACCAGCTCGATCATCCCGATGTGACGCTGGCGCTGGCGGCGATGCTGCCCGGCGCTAGCTCGGATGTGCGCGCGGCGCAGGCGCTAGCGCATGTCGGGGTGGACATCACGCAGGCCGGGCTGGCGCTGCTGGGCGCGGCGACCCCGCTGCTGACCCGTCTGCACGGCTCGACCTCGCTGCTCTCTGGCACAGAGAAGCTGATTATGCAGAGCGACATCACCGCGCTGCAAGCGGCGATGGCGGTGGCGGCCACTGATCTCGCTGACGCCAGCCACCGGCTCGCCTCGGTGGATGTCGGCTCGCTGCCACTCAGCGCGCACCAGAAGGCGCTCTTCCAGGAGTTCGTGCCGCTGCTGCCGCAGGTCAACGCGCTGCTACCGCAGGCCAGCAGCCTGATCGGCGTGATGGGCTGGCTGCTGGGCGTCGGGCAGGCGCGCCACTTCCTGGTGCAGACGCTCGACCGCGGCGAGATGCGCGCCACTGGCGGCTTCACCGGGCAATATGGCGTCCTGACGCTCGACGATGGCAAGCTGGCGCCCTTCTCGCTGCAGGATGTCAACTGCCTCGACTACCTGACCGGCTGCCTCTCGAATGGCTGGATCTTCGGGCGTCGTCCGCCTGCGCCCTACAACAGCTGGTGGCCGTTTGGCAACTGGGGCCTGCGCGACTCGAACCTCAACGCCGATTTCCCCACCAACGCGCAACTGGTGATGAGTGTCTATCACCATGAGAGCGGCCAGCAGGTGGACGGGCTGATTGACGTGTCGCCAATCGCCATCGAAGACGCGCTGCGTATCACCGGGCCGATCCAGATTCCGCTCTACAACGAGACGATCACGTCGGACAATCTGGAGGCCAAGCTGCACTACTATCAGCAGGACCCCGTCGCCATCGCCAAGGAGAAGAAGCTCTCGGCGGGCGACAACAGCACCTCCAGCCGCAAGCGCTTCACCCAGCTCGTCGGCCAGCTCTTGCAGGAGCGCGTCAAGGCGCTGCCGGTGAGCGCGCTGGCGACGCTGGCGGTCCAAATGCTCTTTGCTATGCGGTCAAAAGACCTGGAGGTCTACTTCACCAATCCTGACGCCGAGAAGCTGCTGACCCAACTGCACATTGACGGCGCGGTCAATACCGCGCCCGACACCGATGGTTTCCTGCTGGTTCAGTCGAACGTCAGCGTCTCGAAGGCCACCAGCTTCGTCAAGGTGACACAGACCGACCATGTCACGCTGGATGCCAAGGGCGGCGCCACCCATCACCTGACGCTGACCTTCAGCGGCAATTACACCTACAACCAGGTCTATGGCTACCTGACCTACCGCGACTATCTGCGCATCTACACGCCGCCGCAATCGCAACTGCTGGGTGGCGACGGCTTCGACACTGGCAAGCCGCTCTGCTGGGGACCTTATGCCACGTCGGAGAAGTCCACCTCGCCCAAGCCGACGCCGACGCCCAGTGGCACGCCAACGCCGACGCCGCCGCCTGGGGCGACGCCGACCCCGACGCCCACCGCGACGCCGAAGCCGACCCCAACCGTACCCGCCATGTTTGGCGCGGTGGGAACCTGCCCGGCGAATCCCTATCCGCAAAAGGAGCTGGTCTGCCCGGCTGGCCACTATCAGCCCGGCCCCCAGGCGCCTAATCAGTTTGGCTCGGATGGCTATCTGCCGTGGGCTAACGACAAGCTCGGCGCTCCGCCCAACACCACCAGCGATATGCCGGGCCGTGCGATGTTCGCGGGCTATGTCGTCGTGCCCGACGGCTGTACGGCGACCGTCACCCTCTCGTGGTACACGCCCAACGTCGCGCCCAAGGCGGGATGAGCGGTGGGAGGCAACCTAATCCGGCGCCGCTTCCGTTGTCGCCTCCGACGCGGTTTCCGGGGCCTCATCCAGCAGCGCTGAGTCGGCGGCTGTGCTGGAGCGCAGGCCGAGCAGCCTGGCGGTGTGGGGATCGAGGCGGTCGCGTAGCGAGTCGCCGAGCAGATTCAGGCTGAGGACGGTGATCGTGATGGCCAGCGCTGGCCCCAGGATCATCCAGGGATCGGTACCGCCGGTGAGGTAGGGCTGCGCGTCGTTGATCATCGTGCCCCACTCCGGATTCGGCGGCTGCGCGCCCAGTCCCAGAAAGCTGAGGACGGATTCATCCAGGATGGCGAAGGAGACCGAGAGCGTCGCCTGCACGAGCAGCGGGCTGAAGATGTTGGGGAAGATGTGACGCAGCAGAATGCGCCAGGCGGGTGTGCCAACCGCGCGCGCCGCGGTGACGTAGTCCAGCCCGCGCAACTGCAACGTCTGCGCGCGCGCCAGCCGCACATAGATGGGGATGCGCACGATGGCCAGCGCGATGACGACATTGGTAATGCCAGAGCCAAGCGCCGCCGCGATGGCCAGCGCCAGGATCAGTGAAGGAAACGCCAGCAGCGCATCTACCAGGACGGTGGTCCCCTGATCAATCCATCCGCGCGCGTAGCCCGCGACAATGCCAAGCGCGCAGCCAATCAGCCCGCCCAGCAGAATGGCGCCCGCGCCCACCGAGAGCGAGATGCGCGCTCCATAGATGACGCGGCTGAGCTGGTCGCGTCCCAGCGCGTCGGTGCCGAGCCAATGCGCCGCGCTGGGCGGCTGCGCGGCGATGGCGGGGTGATATTTCAAGGGCGCATAGGGCGCGATGAAGGGCGCGAAGATCGCCGCGAGGACCAGCGCCACCAGAATGACGCCGCAGAGCAGCCGCGGATCCTCGCGGATCGCGCTCAGCAGCGCAGCCAGGCGCGAGAGCAGCGCGCGCAGGATCGCGTCGGCGCGTGCCGATGCTGCTGGCTCTTCGGGCAGCGCGAGCTTGCCCTGCTGGCTGTCTGACGCCTGCGGCCTCATAGCAATCGATCCCTTCCCTCCGATGAACGGCCCCATGGAACGGCCCACTGAACGCGCGCCTGCGCTACTGGCTCGACTTCAGGCTGATGCGCGGATCGAGCACGCCATAGCTGATGTCGACCAGCAAGTTGATCAGCATGTAGGAGAGCGCGGAGAGCAGCACGACCCCCTGCACGACGGGATAGTCCTTGGCGAGAATGCTCTGGATCGCCAGAAACCCCACACCGGGCCAGAGAAAGATCGTCTCGATGACGACCGCGCCGCTGAGAATCGCGCCCGCCTGAATCCCGACAATCGTGAGCATCGGCAGCAGCGCGTTGCGCAGCGCATGCACATAATAGACACGATTCTGGGTCAGGCCCTTGGCGCGGGCAGTGCGGATGTAGTCCTGGCTGAGCACCTCGATCATGCTGGCGCGTATCTGTCGCATGTTCCCGGCGACCGCGCCCGCCGCCAGCGTGATGACTGGCAGGGCGATGTCGCGCAGGTTGCCAAGCGGATCCTGCGTGAATGGCACATAGCCGCCCGGCGGGAAGGGCCGCACCACGACCGCCAGAAACAGAATCAGCAGCAGTCCCAGCACGAAGTTGGGAATGGCCGTACCAATCAGGCTCAGGATATTGATGAGCCAGTCAAACCGCGTGTTGCGGCGTGCGGCGGCCATCACGCCCAGCGGAATCGCCAGCCCTACCGAGACGATCAGCGCGATGACGCCCAGCTCCGCCGTGACAGGCAGCCGCTGCAGGATGGCCGTGGTCACCGGCTGCTGCAGCTGGATGGATTGCCCCAGGTTGCCACGCAGCGCCTGCTCCAGCCAGAGCGCGTACTGGGTCCAGAGTGGCTTATCGAGGCCGAGCTGATGGTCGAGCGCGGCCACCGATTGCGGGGTCGCGCTCTCGCCGAGCAGCACCCGCGCCGGGTCGCCGGGGACGAGATGGATGAGCATGAACGTCACGAAGCTGACCAGCAGCGCCACCGGGATCATCAGCAGCAGGCGCCGCAGCACATAGGTCACCATCGGAGCCGTTCCTCCTCTCGACACGTCCCAGGCCATCCGGCGCGGCGGGCTGGCCGACGAGCGCAACGATCGCGGCCCCACGCGCAGCCCGCATCGCTCGCGGGGGCGCCGCGCGTGGCGCTGCCATCTCTCAGGACATCAGGAGAGCGAGACCTGAGCAAACTCCATGATGCCTGTCGGCAACAGGGTGTAGCCCTGCACGTTCTTCGATGTCGCCTGGATCGAGACGCCGTGATACAGGAAGACGTAGGGCGCGTCCTGCAGCATCAGCGACTCCGCCTGTTGATAGTCGGTGGCGCGCGCACTCTGATCGTTGGAGGTGCGCGCCGCGTCGAGCAGCGTATCCACCTGCGGATTGGAGTACTGCATGTCGTTGAAGCCACCGCCAGTATGGAACCACGAATACATGTTGCCATCCGGGTCGGGGCGACCGCTCCAGCCGAGCAGCGCCGCCTGGAAGTTGTGGGCAGCTGAATCAGCCAGCAGCGAGGCAAACGTCTCCTGCTTGATGTTCATCGTGATGCCCGCGCCCTGTAGCTCCTGCTGGAGGAACTGCGCTTGCTGGGCGACCGCTGGCGAGCCGCTGGAGATGAGCAGCGTGAAGGTCAGCGAGCTGATCCCGCCCTGCTGCAACTCCGCTTTGGCTTTGGTCGTGTCGTAGCTGTATGGCGCGATGCTCTTGCTATAGGCCCAGCTCGTCGGCGAGATGGGTCCCTGCGCCACGACGCCGACGCCGTGCAGATTGCTGGTCACGATCTCCTGGCGGTTGACGCCCCATGAGACCGCGCGCCGCGCATTTACGTTGTTGAATGGCGCCGCCTGCGTATTCAGTTCAATGCCGAAGAAGCTCAGCCCGGAGATCTGCTTGTAGGTCAGCGCGGGATTGGACTTGGCCGCCGCGACATCGGTTGGCGCCACCACATCAGCCGCCTGGATGGTGTTGGTCTCCAGGTTGGTGTACTCTACGCTCTCGTTGGTGATGGGGTGGTAGACGAGCTTATCGAGATAGGGCAGCGCCGCGCCGCTCGCCGACTTTTCCCAGTAATTGGGATTGCGCACCAGGGTCAGGTGATCGCCCTTGACCCAGTCGGAGAACTCGAAGGGGCCGCTGCCCACGTTCTTGGGGGCGTTGCCGATATCCTCGCCCGACGCCAGCGCCTTGGGTGAAAGCATCATGCCAGCGCGGTCGGTCAGCGCGGCGAGCAGCGGAGCAAACGGCGCCTTGAGATTGAACTGGACGTGCGTGGCGTCCACCGCCTGCACCGAGGTAACCGACGAGATCTCGCTGAGGCGCGGTGACGGCGGTGATGCCGTCGCTGTGTTCAGGATACGGTTGATGTTCGCGACCACCGCATCAGCGTTGAATGGCGTGCCATCCTCGAACTTGACATCGGAACGCAGGGTGAAGACGAGCTGCGTCGGCGACGGATAGCTCCAGGAGGTCGCCAGATCAGCCTGAATCTTGTTCTGCGTATCCACCCGTACCAGTGTGTCATACATGTTGAGCATGACCTGCCGGTCAACCAGCGCCGTGGATTTCAGCGGATCGAGCGTGACGGCGTCGGAGTCGAGACCGACGTTCAGCGTGCCGCCAGTTTTGACGCCGCTACTGTTTCCTCCGCCTGGGCCGCCACACGCCGCGAGCGTGAGCGCCAACAATCCGACGCTGAAGAGCGAGAGGAGCGACTTGCGCCAGAGCGGCGGCGCGGCGCGGCCTGACGACCGGTACAGGGTGAATGCGGGTCGTGCGCGTTGCTGTGACATGATTTCCCTCTCAGGGCTGACAGAAGAACGGGCGTGGGCGCCGCGCTCTACGGTCATCACCGCTCACCGGCGCGCTCACTGCGCGGCTGGCGAGACGCCGACCGAGAACGCCAATACGGGGGACAAACGACAAATGAATTCAAGGCCGAGCAGCCCTGATAACCGCCCGATGGGTCAGAAGGGGAAGCGCCACGATCCAGCGCGCCTCCGCTCCCGAACGCTCCTTACACGACGCTCGCTTCCGCGAACTGACGAACGCCTGAGTGTCTATTTGCGGCGTGGCGCGCCCGCACGTGGCCCGACGCCAGCGC
>JAICVT010000550.1 GCA_025935235.1 Ktedonobacterales bacterium
CAAAGACTTCGCCCTGCTCGAGGCGCAACTGGCGCTCATCATGGTCGCGCAGCGCTATCGGCTGACGCTCGCGCCCGGGCAGGTTGTCGAGCCACACCTGGGGCTGACGCTCAGCCCGCGCGGGGGCCTGCCGATGACGCTCCACTCCCGCGCCTGAGCGGAGAGCGAGCAGCCCCGCCTCACGCTGCTCACCGCTGCTGCTCTGGGGAATAGATCTCGGGCTTGAGCACGCCGATGTAGGGCAGGTTGCGATAGCGCTGGTTGTAGTCCAGGCCATAGCCGACGACGAAGGCATCGGGAATGGAGAAGCCAGTGTAGGCCAGGCGACCTGGCTCGTTGCGCACGGGGCAGGGCTTGTTCTTATCCAGCAGCGCGCAGACGCGCATGCTGGTGGGCTGGCGAGCATCCAGCATGGTGATGAGTTTCGAGAGCGTCAGCCCGGTATCAATGATGTCCTCGATAATCAGCGCGTGCCGCTGGTTCAGATCGGAGTCCAGGTCCTTCAGAATCTGCACACTGCCTGAAGTGGTCGCGCTGGAGCCATAGCTGCTGGCCGAGATGAAGTCCAACTCAACGGGCAGATCAATTGCCCGCACCAGATCGGCGGCGAAGGCGACCGCGCCGCGCAGCGTGATGATGGCCAGCAGCGGGCCGCTCTGCGCCGCCTGCCAGTAGTCGCGCGTGATGGCGGCGCCCAGCTCGCGGATGCGCGTGTTGATCTGCGCCTCGGTCAGGATGACATGAGCGATGTCACCACTCTGGCATCCGGTGGGCGGGGCCGCATACCACTCCGGCTCCACGGCGACTGGCCGCGCCAGATCGCGCGCTGACTCGCTCACGCTCATTGCTCGCTCTCCTCCGTCTCATCTATCTGCATAATGAACCGCTCGCCCACCGGCTCGGCCAGTGGCTCGGCCTGAAGCGCCAGCGCGCGCGTGGTGGCCGCAGTCAGCTTGAACTCATCGGCAATGCGCACCCCCGCCACCCATGCGATGCGCTCGCCCACGCAGACAATCGGCAGCCGATGACGCAGCGCGCGCGGGACTTTCGCATCGCTCAGGACATCTTGCAGCTTCTTCTCGTGCGCCATGCCCAGCGGACGAAAGCGGTCGCCCGCGCGCCACGCGCGCACCGTCAGCGCGTCCGCGCCCACGCGGTCGGCGTCCAGATAGACGCGCAGCTCACCGCGCGCCCCGCCTGACATGCCGCTCCCTTGGGTCAGCGGCGGCAGGCGCGGGATCGGCCCCAGCGCGTCGCCTTCCAGCCCCGGCGGTGTGGCCAGCGGCGCCGCCCGCACGCGCCAGCCCAGCGCCGGAATCTCCACCGCGCCAGGGATCGGCAGCCGCCACACGCCATCCTCTTGAGGGCCGGACGGCTCGCCATCTGGCGCATCGTCTGGGATGGCGCGCGTCAGGCTGAGCGTCGCGTAGCCCAGGCCCACGCGCCGGCCGCCGGGCAGGGTTAGCGCGCTGCCCGTGCGTCCCTCGGCGATGAACCGCTCGATCAGGGCGCTATGGCGCGCCTCCAGCCCGCCGCTGGCGCCCTCCGTCGCCGCATCCGCATCGGGCGTCGGCGATGGAGCCAGCCGCTCAACAGCGCGCCGCACGAGGCGTCGGCGCAGCGCGGGCGGCTGCTCGCGCAGGGCGTCCAGCCGCAGCTCCACGCGCCCCGCCCGCTCCACCACGGCCACCTCAGCCCAGGCGCGATCGGTCAGCGCCTCCAGCGCGTCCAGATCATCGGCGATCAGCGCGGCGTTGCGCGCCAGCGTGCGCCGCACGTTGGGATTATACGCCTCCAGCAGGGGCAGCAGCCGCCGCCGCACGCGATTGCGCAGGTAGCGCTCGTCGCGATTGGTCAGGTCCTCGCGCGGCAGCCAGCCCCGCGCCGCGCAATAGGCCACCGCCTGCGCGTGTGTCACGCCGAGCAGCGGTCGCGCCAGGTCGCCGCGCAGTGGGCGCATCCCGGCGAGGCCATCCAGCCCGGCGCCGCGCAGCAGCCGCAGCAGGATTGTCTCGGCCTGATCGTCGAGCGTGTGCCCCAGGGCGATGCGCGCCGCGCCGACCTCGGCCGCCACTCGCCGCAGAAAGCGATAGCGCAGGCGGCGCGCGGCGTCTTCCA
>JAICVT010000445.1 GCA_025935235.1 Ktedonobacterales bacterium
CCTCACTCGTCTCCACCTTCGTCGAAATCGTCGGCGTCTGGCGCCTCGCCATGCGCCTCGGCCCAGAGCTGGCGAATGGCCGCGCGCGCCACACCATAGCCAAAGCCGCGTCGCTGCAGAAAGCCGCCCATGCGCGTGTAGAATGTCTGATAGTCGGCCTGGGCGAGGCTGCTCAGCCGCGCACGTCCAGCGGCGATGGCGCGCTGCTCATCGGCCCCCGGATCGGCGCTGGCGGCGGCGGTCTCGCGGTCAATGCCGTGCTGGCGTAGCTCCTGCTGGATCGCGCGGGCTGAGCGCGGGCTGAAGCGCTCGCGCTGCTCGGCCCAGTAGGCGGCGAAGGCGGCGTCATCCAGATAGCCCAGCTGTTCGAGGCGGTCGAGCGCATGCTCCACGGCCTCCGCTGACGGCGCCGCGCGGTGTGGCGACGGACGCAGCAAGCGGCGGCGAGTCTCGGCGCGGCTGCGTGGGCGCACAGCCAGAAACCGCGCGGCGCGGTCGAACACTTCGCGCTCAGCCGCCGCGACGCGCAGGCGCTCGATATCGGCCTCGCTGAGCATGTCGCCGGGGCCGAGCCGCTCAGACGCCACGAGCGCCTCATCGAGCAGCAGCTCGTCGCCGCTATCGAGTTCGATATGATAGCGGTCGGGTCGCCGCTGGTCGGGTCGCACTGCGGTGATGCTCGGCATGGCGCCTCTCACTTCGCTGAATTCGCTGCCCCGCGTAGGGTGGCGTATGCCCGCGCATGGGCTACCTCGCGCCATTCTGTCGCGCGTGATAGGCGGCGGAAGCCGACAGCGCAAACTGGAGCGTCGCGACCTCCAGACGGGTCGTGAGGGGCGCGAGCAATGGTCGTCGCCGCAGCCGCCCACGGATGCAATCGTTG
Organism: Ktedonobacterales bacterium; assembly: GCA_025935235.1. GTDB lineage: Bacteria > Chloroflexota > Ktedonobacteria > Ktedonobacterales > JADMIN01 > JAKAIY01. Next base: position 884 of record JAICVT010000445.1, read on the forward strand.
AGCAGGCGCAGCCAGAGCATCAGGCTGCCCAGTCCCAGAGCGATATAGGCCGCCCAGAAGAATAGTCCCAGCGCCGTCAGCCACCAGCCGCCAGGCGCCCAGTTTCCCAGTGCGACCAGCGCGATGAAGAGGATGGTCTGCGCGAGCGCGACTGCGCTGAAGAAGACGACCGCCTGCGCCGCGTGCAGCCGAACAAAGCGATTGCCACGCTCACGCCAGAGCAGGTAGAGGCCAGGAAACAACGGGAACAGGTAGGCGAGCGCCGCGCGGGTACGTGGATCGTGCGGCGTCAGCGCCGTGAACGATTGCTCCGGCGCTGGCGACACGGGCGCTTCAGTCCTCGAAGGGCGATGGAGGGTAGGGTTCTCGCGGGGGAGCGGCATATCGCTCGGCATACGCTCCTACAATCGGTAATCGCAGATGATGCCCGCTCCACGCGGCGAACATCGGCCCCAGCCAGAGGCCAATCACGCCGAGGAATCCCAGCAAGGCGGCGCCCTGGCCGACATGCGCGAAGGCGGGCTGGCGCGTCGCCGCTGAGAGGTCGCCGCTCAGCTCCCAGAGGACGTAGAGCGCGACACTGACCACCGTCAGCGCGCCGGTCAACAGGATGGATTGTACCGCATGGAAGCGCACGAAGCGGTTGTGGCGCTCGTTGAAGTAGACGAAGAGGCCAGAGACCCACCAGAACAGGTAGCTCAGCCCGGCCAGCGCATTCGGCGTGTTGAGGGAGCTGGCGCCCCACGATGAGGCGACCGTCCACGGCGCGTGGGTCAACTGCGCGGGCGGCGCGAGTGGCTGCATCGGCGACTGAGCGGGCTGCTGCATGGGCGACTGCACGGCTGGCCCTGGCCAGATGGGCGGCGGAGAAGCCGCTGGCGCCTCACGCCGCGCCGTCGGGTCATCGCCCGCGTCGAAGGCGTTGCGCGCAGAGAGGTCCGTCCGCGTGCGATCTGGATTCCGGCTCTGCGGGCGACCTGCGGCGGGACGATCAGCGCCAGCCGCGCCAGTGGCGCTCGGCGCGTCGCCTGGCTGTCGCGCTGCGCTGGTTGGCCAGCTATCGAGCGGCGATTCGCCGTCAACGATGGCTTGCGAGTCACCCATCCCAGCCTCCTTCACAACCTGCGTTGCAGATTCGCCTGCGACGCTCGTTCCCCGCGCGATCAACTGGCCGCGCATCCATCCTGGAGCGCGCAAAGCCAGTCAGGCGCTACCTCATGGCAGCGTTTGGCGCGGGAGAGCGCTCAGCCGCCGACATAGCGCAGATACTCATCAGTAAGAGCGCTGAACTGCTTGTGTGGGTTACTTCCGCCAAACTTTTGGCGCAGACTCGTGACTGGCTCTTCCATGTCCGCCGCCTCTGCGACCTCGATATCTTCGTTGATGATCGAGTTGAAGATCGGCGGATGGATGCCAGGGATCGCGTCGCGGCGCATGCTCATCACCGTCTGCCGGTGCAGGCGGCTGTTGGGACGATAGCGCGAGACGACGATGCCCAGCCCGAAGATTTCATGCTGCGCCCGCAGCGCGAAGTCGGCCATGCGGTCGAGCACGAGCGGCACGCCGAGTGTCGAGAGAATGTCAGGTACGACGGGAATCAGGAAATACTTGCTGATGGCGATGCCGTTGAGGGTGATGACGCCCAGGTTTGGCGGGCAGTCTATCAGCACATGGTCGTACGCTGGCAGCGTGTCGCGCAGCGCCTCGCGCAGGGTGTAGACCATGCCATCACGGTAGGTGTCGAGGTCGGCGACCTTGGTAATCTTGTCCTGGATGCGATGCAGGCGGATGCTGGCGGGCAAGAGATCGAGGCCAGGCATGCCACCGCCGATGTTCGAGACGCGCGTGATGACCGCATCACGCGCATTGAAGTTACGTGTGCCTTCGAGCTGATCGCGGAAGAGCTGATAGAGCGTCTGACCCGATTGGTCGCGCTCGCGCCAGCGGCGCTCGTTCACCATGGCGATGGTGGCGTTCGTCTGGGGATCGAGGTCAATCACAAGCACTCGCTTGCTGTGCTCACCCGCCAGGTAATGCGCCAGAGCGAGTGTCAGGGTTGTTTTCCCCACGCCGCCCTTCAGATTAATGACACTGGTGACGACAGGCATCGCCCTCTATCCTCTCCGCTGCGTGGCGCAGCGCTCGCGCCTCCGAAGCGCCGTGACTCGTATGGTCTGGTCAGAGCAGGTCGCGCAGGTCACGCCGATGCTCGCTCCCAGCGTCCGCTGTGATGGTCCCCCTTCATACTATCGAACCAGCGGGCGATTGTCTACTGGCATGGGAGCCACACAAGCACAAGCGCAGGCTAGCAAAGCGTGGCAACCTCGTGTACACTAGCGTCGCCCGCCCGTGCGCTGGCAGGCGCCAGATGAGGCGCGCCCGTCGTCGGATGGGGAGCGAGTTCTACGGTGGAAGGAGCGATGCGATGGAGG
>JAICVT010000321.1 GCA_025935235.1 Ktedonobacterales bacterium
CGACCTCTTCGATCCGCAGGCGGATGGCGCGAGCGCTCCAGTGGCGCTGACGCCCGACGAACTGCGGCCACTGGCGCTGCTCGACGCCATCGCCTCCAACCCGGCCCTGCGCTGGCGCGTGCGGCGCCTGCCAGAGCCGCCACGTCACGATGGGCGGCTAGAAGACATCCTGGACGAGCTGCCAGACGACGCGCCGGAGTGGTGGTCGGAGCAGCGCGCCAGCTACCTGCTCAGCCAGATGAGTCCGCGCCACCGCGCACTGGCCGACGCGATGATCGCGGGCGACCAGTGGAGCTATGGCGCCGTCTTCCGCCGCATGCGGCATGGCCGCTCGATGGCCGAGCTGCGGGTGGATGGGCTGGCGGGCTGCCTGCGCACGCCACGCGGCGGCAGCGGGCGACAGATCATCTTCAAGGCGGGCCTCGGTCGCTACCAGGTGCGGCTGCTGACCCCGCGCGAGGCGGCCCGGCTGATGGGCGCGAGCGAGTTCCGCATCTCTGGCTCGCTCCACGATGCGCTCTTCGGCTTCGGCGACGCGGTCTGCGCCGACGCCATCGCCTGGATCGCCACCTACTACCTCGATCCGCTCGTCAACGAACTGATTCGCGGGACGCCGTTGCCAGCTGCGGCGCAGGCTGCGACAATAGATGGGCGCGTGGATGGGCGCGAGAGCGAGACGTAAAGAACGCACTGGCAGGGAGTGAAGGCAAGCGTGACGAGCGGGGCGCCTGACGACAACTGGCATGACATCCAGACCACGGCGGATGATCCCAATGGCCTGCGCGGCAAGCGCGTGCTGGTGATGGGGCTTGGGCTGCTGGGAGGCGGTGTGGCCTCGGCGCGCTATGCTGTGGCGCAGGGCGCCGCCGAGGTGACCGTCACCGACCTGCGCTCAGAGGAGCTGCTGGCGCCCAGCGTCGCGAAGCTGGCCGGGCTGCCGATCCGCTATGCACTGGGCCGCCACGATCCAGAGGACTTCCGCGCCGCCGATGTCGTCGTGCGTAACCCGAATGTCCGCCGCAACTCGCCGTATCTGGCCATCGCGCGCGAGGCGGGCAAGCGCATCGAGATGGAGATCGCCTGGTTCTTCCGCGCCTGCCCTGGCAAGATCGCTGGCGTGACGGGAACACGCGGCAAGAGTACCACGACGCTGCTGCTCCACCGCATCCTGAGCGAAGCGGGCTGGGATCCGCTGCTGGGCGGCAACCTGGGCGGCATCGAGACGCTCTCGCTGCTGCCAGAGATCACACCCGACCGCTGGACCGTGCTGGAGCTGGGCAACTGGATGCTCGAAGGGCTGCACACCGTCCGGCGCAGTCCCCAGCTCGCCATCTTCACCAATCTGCTGCCCGACCACCTGGACGCCTACGACTCGATGGAGGACTACGGGCAGGCCAAGACCAGCATCTTCCGCTACCAGCGCCCTGGTGACATCGCCATCTTCAACGCCGAGAACGAGTTCAGCCGCCGCTACGCGGGTGAGGCGCCGACCGCTGACGTCTGGCTCTACAGTGTCGAGCGCGGCGTCAGCTATCCGCGCGACATCCCTGGCGAGACGCGCCCCTTCCGCTATGCAGACGCGAACCGCCTGCGCGGCGCGCACAACGTGGCGAATGTGCAGGCGGCCACGCTGGCGGCAGAGTTGCTCGGCGTCCCAGAGGCGGAGATTCGGACCGCCGTGGCGTCGTTTGGCGGGGCGCCACACCGGCTGGAGGTCGTGCGCCGACTCGACGGTGTCACCTGGGTCAACGACAGCGCCAGCACCGCGCCCGTCGCGGGGATCGCCGCGCTGCGCAGCTTCGACGAACCGATCGTGCTGATCGCGGGCGGCAACACCAAGCAGCTCGACCACAGCGCCTGGGCCGAAGCAGCCGCCACACGCGCCAAACGCATCATCCTGCTGAAAGGCAGCGCCACCGAAGCCTTCGCCGCCGATGTGCGCGCGGCGGCGGGGGGGGCCGGTCGCGCCGACCCCATCGAGGGCGTCTACGACGACTTCGCGGCGGCCATCCAGCGGGCGCGCGAGCTGGCGGAGCAGGGCGATGTTGTGCTGCTCTCCCCCGGCTTCACCAGCTTCGGCCTCTTCCTGCACGAGTTCGACCGGGGCGACCAGTTTCGTCGGCTCGTCCAGGCGCTGCCAGAGAACCTCTGAAGTCTGGCGGCGCCCCTCAGCCCGTAGTGGCTTCCACAGTCGTCGAGAAATAGTCGCGCAGCCGCGCATTGATGCGCGCGGGATCATCGGTACACATGTTGTGACCGACGCCAGGAACAAGCTCAACTTCGAGTTGCGGCATGAGCCGCCGCGCGCGCGCGAACACCGCATTGAGCGCGAAAAAGCGCTCATGCTCGCCCATCAGCAGCAGCGTGGGCGCGATCAGCGAGGCCATCTCGGCGTCACTGACCGGCCCCGGCGGGAAGCGGAACCGATAGTATTTGGCCAGCAGATAGAACCACTCGATCTCCTGCGGATCCGCGTTGACATCGGCCACGTAGGTACCTGAGACGGCGCGGCGCACCATGTCGCGAGTCAGCAGCGCCCCGGCCAGCGCATCCTTTGTCACCCGGAAGACTGGCTCATCCATGACGCGCGCCAGCCGATAGGGGAACCGCACGGGCACGATGCCATTCGCGCTCAACAGCGCCGCCCGTGCGACACGCCGTGGGGAATAGCCCGCGTATTTCAGGATCAGCCAGCTTCCATTCGAGATACCGATCAGATTGGCCCGCTCGATTCCCAGGCCGTTCAGTACGTCGTCGAGCCATTGAGCGTGGTCGTCGTTGTCATGCTCCAACCGTGTGGGGACACTTTTCCCCGCCGATCCGATGATGTCGAGAGCATAGAGGCGAAAATCCGCCTGCAAGCCAGCCAGCTGGTGACGCCAGCTCGCAGCGTTGCCCTCCATGCCATGCAGCAGCACCAGCGCTGGCGCATCTGAAGGACCCGCGGCGATGAGATGACTCTCGCCGAAGCGCGTCGGCACAACGATGGACTCATATGCGATATGCGCGTGTTCCAGCGCGCGCTCGTACCACCGCATCATCGCCGCGCGGCCGCCCTCAGTGCTGAACAGCGCATCCTTATCCGCAAACATTGACCCACCAGATCCTTTTCCGTTCCTGCGCATCGGGCCGATCTTCACCTGCTTGCCGAACCGAATGGCAATCGAGGGAAGCGCCCGCAGCGTGTACGACTCACCGTTATGTAGAGGCGTCGCCTGAAGTTCGGCAGCGCCGCGCCGACCTGGCGGCGGACCCAGGACCGTATCAGGCCGCCGTGGCTCACCGCGCAGGCCAAACAGACTGCGCAGCGCGCGTATGCGTTTGATGAGCAGATCGTAGGCGCCAAGTAGCAACGCGCAGGTTGCAAGCATGATGACGCCAAATTTGACGGGTATGGACGCGCTCCAGCCAAGCAAGAGGTAGCCCACCGCAATGATGGCGGTGACATGCAGGACGTAGATCGGATACGCCGCGTCGGAGAGGTACCGCAGCGGCGCCGAGTCGCGGCTGAGAAACGCCTGTGCGAACCCGAGCAACCCCACGATCCAGAGCCACGCGATGATTCCACGCAGCGGGATGCCCAGCGCCGCGCCCATGAAATTGTCATACGCCAGGAGGGGACGCTGGACCAGCAAGCCGTTGGCGACGAGCCAGAGCGCCAGCCCCAACGCCAGCGCCACCGGCCACACATGGTGGATCGCGCGACGAATGCGCGCATCGCCGTAGAGCGCGTAACCGTAGACGAAGCACATGAAGTAGACCAGAATCTCGGCGATCGCGCCGACTCCTGTCCAGATGTTATGGGCAATCGCATCTACCAGCGCCAGCGGAGCGGCCAGCGCGAAGATCATTCCGGCGCGTCCGCAGACATCGCCTAGCCAGGCCAGCGCCCGGCGACCGCTCTGGCTGCGCAGATAGGTGAAGAGCGGTAGCGCCAGCAGCGAAAAGACGAACAGGTACAGCACGAACCACAGATGTCCGATGAACACAATGAAGCCATCCACCGACGGATGGGTGAGGAAGTAGCCATATCCGTAGAGGTACTGCGGATAGAAGGTCAGGAACGAGTCAAGGAAATGCGAGCTGGAGATCGGGATGCCAGTAGCCAACACGAGACGCGGATTGCTCAGCGCTACCAGATAGACCTGGATGGGAATGACCGCGAGTGTGGCGAAGAGCAGTGGAACCAGCAGCCGCATCACGCGCTCACGCATGTACTGTTCGCGTGTGCGCGACCCAAGGGCATACCACATCGCGGCGCCGGAGACAAAGAAGAGCACCGGCATGCCAAAGGCCCCTCCGAACGCGCCAATCAACTCCATTCCCGCGCTGGTCTGCGCTTCTTTGAGGAAGAGATCAGACGTCGGGGTAAACAGCGACGCGGTATGGACTGGAATGAGCGCCAGCACGACCAGCGTGCGCAGCCAGTCCAGCTCATAGAGCCGTGTCGATGTGCGCCTGGTTTGCGACTCAGGCTCGGCCACAACCTGCCGCATCGCTGGCCTCGCCCTTCTCCTTAGGCGCGACCTGCCTGCGATATCGCAATGCCGTGGGCAGGTCGCGAGCCGTAGCATCCCTGATAGCAGTGTGGCTGCGCGAGGTCACTGCTCGGTCACGCCTGCGAGTTCGAGGTCACAGATCACTCACCAACGTGGGCATCCCTCAAGGCGTCACTCTGTACTTTGCTCCCGGCGACGGTGAAGAAGACACCGTACTCCAGAAAGGTTCCGTCGGCGGCGCGCTGCCGCCACTCGGCGATCAGCGTCTCGGCCTCCTCTGCCGTGAGGACGCCCTGCTGCGCCGCGCGCTGCGCCAGGATGATGGGATAATCCGAGAGTTCGGTGGTGTGCGCAACCGTCGGGATGGTCTGGATGTCGGTCAGCTCCGCCTGCGCGAATAGCTCTGGCAGGAAGCGCCCGATACGGCCATTGCGCACCCGCTCACAGTGCGCAAGCGCTAGCCGCCGCACCAGTTCGTGCTGGCTGGCATGGTAGATCAGCGTCTCCAGATCCGGCTCGGTCACGACCACTACGCCGCCGGGGCGCGTCACGCGCGCCATCTCAACTAGCGCCCGCGCCGGGTCGGCGCAGTGGATCAGC
>JAICVT010000124.1 GCA_025935235.1 Ktedonobacterales bacterium
ATCGGCGTGGGCGTGGCTCATAAAGGCAGAGAGATAGGTGGACATGGCGGCGCGCTCCTGATGGTTGGCCGATAGCAGACGGCAGCGGTCATCAAACACATACGGGGCTGCGACGCTCGTGTAGTCAAGAATAGCATGCGTCTGGCGGCGCGACAACGGCGCGAAATGGCGCGGCATGACACAATCTGGCGGAGAGGGCTGGTGTGGCCGGGCGCTGAGGACGCCGAGGTTGCGCTTTGGCGGCGATTGACGCATCATCTGTGCATCTGAGATGATCTGGCATGGTATGATGGCAGGCAGGCCGGGCGGCGCCATCAGCGCCAGGCGCCGAGACAACCGCCGAGACACGCCAGCGAGCGTCAGGAGCAGCAGAGGCATGAGTGAGCGGAACGCGCCGCGCGTCTATGGCGTGCGAGTTGGCCTGGTCAGCGGCCTCTTCGCCATCGGACAGGTGGCGCTCTCAGTGGCGGCTGCGCATGGCTCCGAGGCGTCGCTGCGATCCGTCCAGCAGACGTTCGACCTCCTCGCTGGGGGCGGGCTAGCCGACCCGACCACCGTGGCCCCGGCGCTGCTGCCGATGCTGCTGATCGCCTATCTGACGATGCTGCTGGGCGGGCTGCTGACGCTCTGGTTCGCCGCTCGCGCCGGACGCCTCGCCGCCATCGCGCAGGGGCGGCGCGCCGGTGGCGCCGCGGCGGGCATGTGGGTCTGGCTGACCAGCACAGGCGTCTGGCTGCTGGCCTCCATCGTCGCCACCGTCATCTTCAACTCCGATGGCACGCTGTCCGGCGTCTTCTTTGGCGACTTCAGCGGCAATACGCTGGCGCTGGAGTTGATCTTTCTGTTGCTGCAGGAGGTGGTCGCCGCACTGATCTGCCTGGGCTTCTGCGCGCTGACAGGCGCGCAGGGAGCGCGCAATGCGCCTGTGCCACCGACGCCGATGAGCTATCCACCGCACGGTGTATATCCAGGCGCCTATCCCTACACGCCCTATCCGCCCTATCCCGTCGCTGGCTACTCAACCTATCCGAATTACCCGCCCGCCTATCCGCCAATGTATCCGCCGCAGCCGGGGCCTTCCACCGTGGCCTATCCCGTGCAGTCGCCGTATCCCGGCTACCCGTCGTATCCGCCCGCTAGCCAGCCTGCCCAACCTGCTCAGTCAATCCAGGCGGCGGGCGCGGCGCCGCTGGCCTATCCGCCGCCACCCAGCCACTACGTTCCGCATCCGCCCTCCGCGCCAGAGTCGCCCGCGCCGCAGCCCGAGTGAGAAGGGTGAGGTCACGGCGCAAACAAATTCGGGAAGCTGGCGCGAGTCGCGCCAGCTTCCCGAATGGTCTATCACCAAAGTCTCTGAACAGGCCTCTGCCAGTTCGCGGTGTGAGCGCGTCGCGCGAGGAATGCGCTAGCGCTCATCGGAATCCAGCCGCTCGGCGGCGCTGGGCGCGCCTATGGAGTTCGGCTGCTGCTCGTGGCTGATCTGGTTGAGCAGATCGAGCATGCGGGCGCCGCGCGCGATGGATTCATCCAGCGTGAAGGTGATCTCCGGCACATGGCGCACAGTCAGCCGCTGCGCCAGCTCATGCCGCAGGAAGCCCGCGGCGTGGCGCAGCCCGCGCATCGTCTCGCGCTGCTCATCGGGCGACCCCATCACGCTGATGTAGACCCGGGCGAGGCTCAGGTCGCGTGATACGTTGACCCCCGTGATGCTGGCGAAACCGATGCGTGGGTCTTTGACGCGCAGGCGCATCAGGTCGCTCAATTCCTGCGCGATGACCCGACCAAGTTGGTCCTGACGGTGTGTATTTGGCATAATTCACCTCCGGCGAGCGGCCCGCGCGCTCGTCGTCGCGCTGTCCACCAGCGCGGAGCGACTGAGCGCGATGGCGCCCGTCAGTCGTAGCATATGCCCACATGCGGCGAGGTCGCAAGCACAGCGGGAGCCTCACTCCCGCCGCGCCGCGACCCCGTTGCGCTGGGCTGGCTAGCGTGCTGGCTAGGCCCGCACCTTGCTGTAGGTCTCGACGATGTCGCCGATCTCAAGCGCGTTGAAGTCTTCCAGCGTGACACCACACTCGAAGCCAGTGTTGACCTCGCGCACATCGTCTTTGCCGCGCCGCAGCGACTGGATCTCGCCGGTGTAGACCACTTCGCCCTTGCGCAGCACGCGCGTCTGCGCCGAGCGCAGCAGCTTGCCGTCGGTCACGCGGCAGCCGCCGATGACCAGCGTGCGCCCCGCCTTGAAGATCTGGATCACCTCGGCGTGGCCATCCACCTGCTCCTTGAAGACCGGCTCCAGCAGGCCTTGCAGCGCCGCCTCGATGTCTTCGACCAGCTTATAGATGACCGTGTAGCTGCGGATGTCGACGCCCTCGATCTGGGCGAGCCGCTGAGCGGCGGCATCAACCTTGACGTTGAAGGCGATGATGATAGCGCTCGAAGCCGACGCCAGGTTCACATCCGACTCGCTGACATTGCCGACTGCGTCGTGGATCAACCGCACCTTGAGGTTTTCGTCGCCGATCTGCGAGAGCGAATGCTTCAGCGCCTCAGCCGATCCCTGCACATCCGACTTGACCAGCAGATTCAGCTCCTTGACCTTGCCCTCGCGCATCTGCGCGTAGAGCGTGTCGAGCGTGATGCTCTGCTGCGCCGCCAACTGCGCCTGATCGCGCCGCTGCTGAGTCAGCGTACGGGCGGTCTTCTCGTCGGCTACCACCTCGAAGCGGTCACCCGCGTCAGGCACCTCCGAGAGGCCGAGCAGGCTCACCGGCAGCGACGGCGGCGCCTTGGGTATGCGCTTGCCCGCGTCGTCGAACATCGCGCGGACCTTGCCGTAGAGCGCGCCCGCCACGATGATGTCGCCGACCTTGAGCGTGCCCTCGTGTACCAGCGCCGTGGCTGTCACGCCGCTGTTCGCCGCCATACGCGCCTCGATGATGGCGCCCTGCGCTGGCCCCCTGGGATTGGCCTTCAGGTCCAGGATGTCAGCGACCAGCAGGATCATCTCCAGCAGATCTTGCAGGCCGATGTTCTTCTTGGCCGAGACGGGCACGCAGATCACATCGCCGCCATACTCCTCGATCACCACATCGCGGTCGGCGAGCTGCTGCTTGACGTGATCGGGGTTGGCGCCTGGCTTGTCAATCTTGTTCAGCGCGATGATGATCGGCACCTGCGCGGCGCGCGCGTGGTCAATGGCCTCGATGGTCTGCGGCATGACGCCGTCATCCGCCGCCACCACGATGATGGCGATGTCCGTCACCTGTGCGCCGCGCGCGCGCATGGCCGTGAAGGCCTCGTGGCCCGGCGTATCGAGGAAGGTAATCTTGCGTCCACCCACCTCGACCTGATAGGCGCCGATGTGCTGGGTGATGCCGCCGGCCTCGCCCGCCGCCACGCGCGTATTGCGGATCGCGTCGAGCAGCGAGGTCTTGCCGTGGTCCACATGGCCCATCACCGTCACGACAGGCGGGCGCGTCACGCGATTGGTGTCAGCCGAGGCGATGCGCGCTGCCGCGGCCGCCGCGGCCGCCGCCTGCGCGCGTGAGGCGACCACCGCAGGCGTCGTCGTCACCGCCTGATCGGGTGTGTAGCCAATCGCTTCGGCCACCTTCGCCGAGATGTCGTAGCTGATGACCTCATTGATGCTGGCGTAGACGCCGCTAGCGATCAGATTGCGGATGACCTCGTTGACCGAGACGCTCAGCAGCTCAGCCAGGTCTTTGACCACGATCTGCGCGGGAATCGTCACTGGCCCGCTGGGGCGAACTTCCTTACGCTCCGGGCGCGGCGCTGTCTGGGTTGGGCCGCCACGGCGGCCGTTGCCGCGATGCCCACCACGCGGCCCGCCACCAGGGCGACCGCCAGGACGGCCGCCAGCGGGGGCACCGGGACGCCCACCAGCGCCGCCAGGACGCGGAGCGCCTGGGCGCGGCGCCGGACGCCCGCCGTTGCCGTTGGGTCCGCCTGCGGGGCGAGCGGTCATGCCACTGGGGGCGGGTCGCGGCGAGCGCGCTGGCGAGGAGTTGCTGTTCGTCGGTGGACGAGGTGTTGTATCTGGCATTGAAGCCTCCTTTAGTGGGCGTGCGCTCCGCCACTCGATGCGCTCCCGATGCTCCACCGGCGCGTCGTTCTGGCTCTTCACGTGCGGCAGGCGCTCGGATGGCCGCGGCGCGGGATCAACGGCGGGATCAACGGCGGGATCGGCGGCGCCGACGCCACGCTGGCGCGAATCAGGACGCGGAGCGTGCTTCGGCGTGCGGCAGACTGGACTGACTGGACTGACTGAAAAGCGCGAAAGCCTCGCAAGCAAGAAAACAGGCTGGCGGCCTCCGACCCGGAGACTGCCAGCCCAACGCGGCGCAGTGTCATCTATCTGGGGCAAAGTCGCTCGATCGCCAGCAGGCGCGTCACACGCGCCGATGGGCGTCGGCCCTGGTTATCGTCCCATAGAGCTACTCTCGCTGCCCGCGTTGGGGAAACTGGATGATAGAGAAATCGTGTCGGCGTCGCACTGACGCCGCCTGGCCGGGATGCTCGCGCCCTGCGCACATACCAGTGCGGACGCTGCCCAACTTCATCAGTATACCGCGCCGGGCGCTGCGGGTCAACCAGCATGGGCCGCTCGACAGCCGGAGTGAGGTCGTCGGAAAGCCCCTCCACCGCCGCGGCAGTGGAGGGGTTGGAGGTGGGAGGCCGAACCTCAGCTCAGGCCGCCCTTGAAGCCCTCGCGCCAGCTCGCGTAGCTGGGCGCCCAGCCAAGCTCGCGCTTCGCTTTGGCGTTCGACTCGCCGCGCTGCTCCGTCATCAGTGAGACGCCCACCTCGCCGACGATCAGCTTGCCCAGCCAGGTGGGGATGCGCAGCGGCGGGCGCGCGCCCAGCGCCCGCGCATAGGCGGGCAGCCAGACGCGCACGAGCGCCGGCTCATCGTCGGCGATGTTGTAGACGCCCGGCGCGCCACGCTCGATCGCCGCGACCGTCGCCGACGCCGCATCCTGCACATGCAGGAATGACCAGACGCCCGCGCCATCGCCAACGACCGGGAACATGCGCCTGCGGATCATCGCGGCGACATCCCCATCGCTGGCCATGCTGGTGTGCGGCCCATAGAGTCCGCCGTAGCGCAGCGCCACGCCCTCGATGCCCTCGGCGCCGACCACCACGCCTTCGAGATAGCGGACGGCGGCCAGCGTCTCGCGCTGGTTGGCGGGCGGCGTCGGGTCGAGCGCGTCGTCCTCGGTCTTGGCCGCCGAGCCGGTGCGCGCGTAGATCCAGTTCCCATAGCTCTGGGCGATGAAGCGTCGCGCGCCGACCTCCCGCGCCGCCGCCAGCAGGATATCGGTCCCCTCGGTGCGCAGGCGGTTGGTCAGCGCGAATTCGCGGTCAAAATGCTTGAAGTCCTTCATCCCCGTCAGGGCGGTCAGCTCGTGAATGATGACATCAGGCTGGGCGCGGCGCACCGCCTCCGCGACGGCCGCACGGTCGAGCGCGTCGGCCACCACCGGCTCGGCGCCCATCGCGCGCAACCGCACGACATGCCGTTGCGAGCGTGTCATCGCCACGACCTGATAGCCAGCCGCCACCAATTGCGGCACAAGCGCCTGCCCAATGGCGCCACTCGCGCCCGCGACAAAGACGTTCATCTGGTGTTCTCCTTCACCCATCGTCCACGCTGGGCGATGGTCGCCCATGAGACGAAGTAGCGCGCTGGCGTGTGACACCTTGCGCCGATGTCAGGCGAACAGGAGGGAGAGGTCGTCGTCGCGTTAGGTCGCTGCGCATCCGGGCACGCTTGAAAACGGCAGCAAGCGCCCAATCCCGACGCCATAGGTAAACCACAGCGCGCAATTCGGCCCCAGCGCCAACGACTGCGGCGCGCCGCTGTCCGCTTTAGAGAGCTGCGGCAACGTGAACTCGGTAATGTGGCCAGACGCATCAATGCGTCCCAGGCCATCGCGCCACCCCTCGGTAAACCAGATTCCGCCATCTGGCCCGGCGACGAGGCTCTCCACCTGGCAGACATCGAGCGGGGAGGAATCGCTACAGGAGTTGCGCGAGATGTTCGGCAGTGGGTACTCGGTGATGTGGCCGCTGAGCGTGATGCGACCCAGCAGGTTTTGCGTGGACTCGGTGAACCAGAGCGCCCCATCGCCGCCCGCCACGATCTCACCTGGCACATGATTGACGCCTGGCAGCTTATACTCCGTAACGCGTCCATCCGTCGTTATGCGACCAATGCGCATACCCATGAGTTCAGTGAACCAGAGCGCGCCATCCACCCCAACAGTGATGCCATATGGGCCGCTTCCGCTCGGATTCTCAGGACGCGGCGGGAGCGAAAACTCTGTCACGACACCCTGGGGAGTGATGCGTCCAACTTTGTTTCCGCCGAAGTCGTTGAACCAAAGGTTGCCGTCGGGTCCGGCGACAATATCGTGCGGCTGGCTGTTTGGCGTAGCGCCAGTGATGCGCCCAGGGCGCCGAGGGACGAAGTACTCGGTGACGCGCCCAAACGTGGTGACGCGCGCTACCGCGTCGCCGTCGAATTCCGTGAACCAGAGCGCGCTATCTGGCCCCAGCGTGATGCCATCGGGCCAGACAGCCTGGACAGGCAAGGGAAACGTGGTGAAGCTGCTTGATGCGCCTGGAACTGAGGGCGTGAAGTGGACAATGGCGTCGTCTATAGGGTGACTGCTGAGCAGGGCGCCATCGGAGGTCGTATTGAATGCCGTCAGCCACAGGGAGCCATCCGGCCCGACAGCGATGCGATTGAGACCTGGAACGCCAGGCGCCAGCGGGAAACGGGTGAGCTTGCCAAGTGGCCCGGCTGTGGGCGTTGGCGATTGCGTGGGCGTCCGCAGGGTGAAGGGCTGCGGGGGAAGATCGCACGCGCTGGTCAGCGCCAGACTCAGCATCAGTAGCAGGCCCGCGATAATCCGCTTCTGGAGCCAGGCGCGGTCGCGGGCGTGGCGGATGGGCCACATGCAAGACCCTCCCTCCTGATCTCAGCGCCCGCGCTGGTGTGCTGATATGCGCTCGGACGCTTCTGCCATCAGGACGAAGGCGCGGAGGCCGCATTTACAGCGCGAGGAGGCATCGCCTCAACAGAGCGGGCGAGATGCTATACCTCGCCGCGCTTGATCGTCAGGAGGTTGGAGACGGGGAAGCCGAGATGGGTGAGCTTGTCGGGGTTGACGATGCCGCGCACGGCCTGGATGGCGCCTTCTGCGATGTCGAAGACCAGCGCGTTGATCAGGCGGCCCTCCGTGTCGAAGATCAGCGCGCCGGGCTGGCCATTGATGAGCGCGGCGCGCAGACTGAGGTGGAAATCGCCAGTTCCTCTGGCGATGGCTTGCAGCGCTTTGCCGACACGATTGCGCCCACGGAGTGGCTGTGGATAGGCGTGGGCCTTGCCGCCGCCATCGCCGTAGAAGACCGCATCCTCGGCGAGGAAGCTGACCAGACCATCCAGATCGCCGCGCTCCGCCGCGCCCAGGAATCTGCTCGTCAGCTCCTGCTGCTGGCGGAGGCTGGCATCGAAGCGCGGCCTGCCCTCGCCAACGCGCTTGCGGGCGCGAGCGAAGATCTGGCGGCAGTTCTGCTCGCTCTTGCCCACGATGCCCGCGATCTCATCATAGGGATAGTCGAAGGCCTCATGTAGCACGAAGACCGCGCGCTCGACCGGCGAGAGCGCCTGGAGCAGCGTGAGGAAGGCGAGCGAGAGCGAGTCGTTCATCTCGGCCAGATCGGCTGGGTCGGGATCGAGCGAGACGCTCAGCGGCTCCGGCAGCCACGTTCCCACATACGTCTCGCGCCGCGCCCGGGCCGAGCGCGCCGCGTCAATCGCCAGGCGCGTCGTGACCGTCGTCAGGAAGGCTTTGGGCGACGCGATCACCTGCCCCTCGGCGAGCGCCCGATGGTAGCGCAGCCAGGCGTCCTGCGTGACATCCTCGGCCTCGCCGACACTGCCGAGCATGCGATAGGCGATGGAGAACAGCAGCGGGCGCAGCCCCTCAAACAGCGCGGCGCTGGCGGCTGCCTGATCTCGCCCCGCATCCTGCGGGACATCCTGCTGGCCAGGCTGCCGCATTGGGAGTTCCTTCCATCGCATGCCATCGCATGACCACTCACAGGTGGCGCGTCCTTCACAGTCAGTCTCAGACACGATCGGTGGGTCAAGCTGACGCTGGCGCGTCCTAACCCGTCTTGCGCCGCGGATGTAGCATGGTGGCATGCGAACCGGGACGCCGCGCTGATGCGGCGGTCAATGGCGACCTCAGACGGGATGGGCAGCATGCCTCCACTTTACGCGCGTGATCTTTCGCTGGCAGTCGTGCTGGTAGTCAGCCTCCTCATCTGGCGCGTGATGGAGACGACGGTGGATATCCGCTCGCGGCTCCGTCTGCGCGCGGGCGCCCAGCGCGAGGATCGCGGATCGCTGCTGGTGGTCGCTATCCTGGTCACGCTAGGCGCGTTTCTCGGCGCGGTTGTGGCGTTCAAGGTTCCCGGCGCTGTCATCACGACCAGCGTGGTCGGGCGCGAGACGCTCTTCTGGCTGGGCATCCTGCTGATCTACGCGGGGATGGCGTTCCGGCTGTACGCCATCCACACGCTTGGCGCGTACTTCACGACGACGGTAGCCGTCGCGCCTGAGCAGGTGGTGGTGGAGACTGGCCCCTATCGGCTGATCCGGCATCCCGCCTACACGGGCCTGCTCACCACCCTCTTCGGCTTCGGGCTGACCTGCACGAACTGGCTGACGCTGCTGATTGTGATGTCCTGCGCCCTGATCGCCATCGGCTACCGTATCCACGTCGAGGAGCGCGCGCTACGGGAGCGCCTGGGCCAGCCCTATCAGGCGTACATGCGACGCACCAAGCGGCTCATCCCCTTCGTGCTGTGATCGAGCGGTGCGACCTCTCCCCCTAGCCCCCTCTCCTTCAGGGAGGGGGAATCCAGGCCAGGACGGCAGCCAATAGCGGGCGCTCTCCTTCAGCTAAAGGCGGAACCCAGGCCAGGCGCTATCGCACGTGCATGCCGCTAGCTCCCCTCGCCCTCTGGGAGAGGGGCTGGGGGTGAGGGCCGCTACCCCAGCAGCGGGCGAAGGCACTGGCCCGTGATGGAGTCTGCCACCTGAGCGACCTGCTCCGGCGTTCCCTCGGCCAGCAGCCGCCCGCCAGCGGCTCCCCCCTCTGGCCCCAGGTCGAGTACCCAGTCGGCGGTCTTGACCACCTCCAGATTGTGCTCGATCACTACCACGCTGTTGCCCGCGTCTACCAGCCGCTGGAGCGCGCCGAGCAGCCGCGCCGTATCGGCGAGATGCAGCCCCGTCGTCGGTTCATCCAGCAGATAGAGCGTGCGCCCGTTGGCCCGCCGCCCCAGCTCCTTCGCCAGCTTGACCCGCTGCGCCTCGCCGCCTGAGAGCGTGGTGGCGGGCTGCCCCAGTTGCAGATAGCCCAGCCCGACATCCGCGAGCGACTGGAGCCGCGAGCGCGCGGCGGACACATCCGTGAAGAGCGCCAGCGCCTCCTCGACAGTCATCTCCAGTGTCTGGGCGATGTCGTAGCCGCGATAGCGCACGGCGAGCGTCTCGCGGGTGAAGCGGCGTCCGTGGCAGGCCGGGCAGACCACCTCCACGGCGGGCAGGAAGTGCATATGGACCGACAACGTTCCCGCGCCCTCGCAGCGCTCGCAGCGCCCGCCGGGCGTGTTGAACGAGAAGCGGCGGGCGGTGAACCCACGCGCGCGCGCCTCGGGCGTGGCGGCGAAGGCCTCGCGGATCGCCGTGAACGTGTCGGAATAGGTCGCGGCGTTCGAGCGCGGGATGCGCCCAATCGGCTCCTGGTCAATCGTGATGACCTTGTCGAGTAGCTCGCAGCCCTCCAGTTGGTCGTGCGCGCCGGGCGCGTCGCCCGCGCCATAGAGCCGCTGGCGCAGGGCGCGGTCGAGGATGTCGAAGATCAGCGTGGATTTGCCTGAGCCTGAGACGCCCGTCACAGCCACCAGCAGCCCCAGCGGCAGGCGCGCCGTCACATCGCGCAGGTTGTGCTCGCGCGCGCCAACGATGGTGATGGCGCTCGCCGTCGGCGGACGACGGCGCTGTGGGATGGGGATGGAGGCGCGCCCGGCCAGATAGTCGCCCGTGATCGAGTCGCGCCGCGCGGCGATCTCGGCGGGCGAACCGGTGGCGATCACCTGCCCGCCATGCTTGCCCGCGCCGGGACCAAAATCTATCACGTAGTCGGCGGCGGCGATCATCTCCAGATCGTGCTCGACCACCAGCACGGTATTGCCCAGGTCGCGCAGGCGGCGCAGCACGCCGATCAGGCGGCGGGTATCGCGCTGGTGAGCGCCGATGGTCGGCTCATCGAAGACGTAGAGGATGCCGGTCAGCGCGGAGCCGAGCAGCGAGGCCAGTCGCAGCCGCTGCGCCTCGCCCGCCGAGAGCGAGGGCGAGGCGCGCTCCATGCTCAGGTAGCCCGCGCCGACCTCCACCAGCCGCGCGATGCGCTCGCGCAGGTCGGCCAGAATCGGCTCGGCGATCAGCAACTGGTCGGCGCTGAGCGTGGTGGGCAGCTCCTCCAGCCAGCCGCCCAGCTCGGCCAGCGGCAGCCGCGAGAGGGCGATGATAGTCTGGCCGTTGACGGTGACTCCGCGGCTCTCCGGGCGCAGGCGGGTTCCTTCGCAGTCGGGGCAGGTCTCGGTGAC
>JAICVT010000533.1 GCA_025935235.1 Ktedonobacterales bacterium
CCGGGCAGCTCCGCACAGGTGGCTGCGATCCGGCCTACAACGGGCCAAACTGGTTCTTCTCGCCCAACTCGCCGCTCAATCCGCACTTCTTCGCCTATGGCTCGTTCCCGCTCTACCTGCTGGCGGGCGTGGCGCACGCGCTGGCCTGGCTGACCAACGCCACCCACGGCGCGTTCCACCCCAGCGACGGCGGCGTGTTCGACGACTTCAACCACTTCACGCTGATCGGGCGGACGCTCTCGGCGCTCTTCGACACCGGCTCGGTAATCTTCGCCGGGCTGATCGCGCGGCGGCTGGCGGGGCGCTGGGCCGGGCTGCTGGCGGCGGCGTTCGTCGCGGTGATCCCCTTCGAGGTTCAGGTCGCCCACTTCTACGCCGTGGATACGCCGACGCTGTTCTTCATCCTGGTCACGCTGTGGGCCTGCGTGGCGCTGGCGCAGCATGCCGCGCAGCATCCCGCGTCCTTGCTGACCACACGCAAGCAGATCGCTCGCGACTCGCTGCGCCTGTGGCTCTATGGCCTGCTGGCGGGCGCGGCGCTGGCGCTGGCGGTGGCCTCGAAGGTCAGCGCGGCGCCGCTGCTTGCGCCGATGGCGCTGGCCTGCGTCTACACGTGGCGGCGGCGTGGAGCCGAGGCGGCGATTCTGGCGGGTTCCGGCATGGTCGCCGCCGCCATCATCGCCTTCGTGGCCACCAGCCCCTACGCGCTGATTGACTGGAAGGAGTTCATCGCGCAGGTCAGCGAGCAGACCCAGCTCTCGCAAGGCAAGCTGGATTATCCCTACGTGCGCCAGTTCGCGGGTACGACGCCCTACCTCTACCAGCTCCAGCAGATGATTTTGTATGACGTGGGGCTACCGCTCTCGGCGCTGGGGCTTGCCGGGCTGGGCTGGGCGATCAGCCGCATCTGGCGGCGATGGGATGACGACTGGGGCATCATGCTAGTGTGGATCATCCCCTACTTCGCCATCATCGGCGACGCCTACACCAAGTTCACCCGCTACATGCTGCCGGTCTTCGCGCCGCTTGCGATCTGCGGCGCGGGGGCGCTGGTGGCGCTGGCTGGCTGGTCGCTGGCGCGGCTGAGGGCGTCCGAAGCATCCGGCGCGCCGCGCGGCCTCATCGCGACGCGGCTGGCGCGGCTAGCCCCGTTGACGCGGCGGCTGACGGCGCTGTGGGGCGCGCAGTGGCCGCGCTATGCCTGCGTCGCGCTGGGGCTGCTGATCCTGCTGGTCACGACGCTCAACGCGCTGGCGCTCGACAACATCTACAGCGCGCCCAACACGCGCGTGCAGGCCTCGGAGTGGATCTACGACCACGTTCCGAGCGGCGCGGTCATCACCAGCGAGGTATGGGATGACCCGCTGCCGATCCAGGTTCCCGCCGCGCGCACAGCGGCCAACGGCCAGCGCTATACAGCGGCGGGCGCGCTGATTGATCCGGGGCGCTATGGCAACATCGCGCTGGACCTCTACGCCGACGACACGCAGGCCAAGGCGGCGACGCTGGCGACCTCGCTGTCGGCGGCCAATGTCGTCGTCATCAGCAGCCAGCGCCTGATCCGCTCCATCCCCAAGCTGCCCGACCGCTACCCGATGGCGATTCGCTACTATCACCTGCTCTTCGCGGGCAAACTGGGCTTTCATCTGGCCGCCACCTTCAAGACCTCGCCGCACCTGGGGCCGCTGACCTTCGGCGATGGTAACGCCGACGAGAGCTTTTCGGTCTACGACCACCCGCCGGTCTGGATCTTTACGCGCGACGGCGACGGGATGACACAGACGGCGCTGCTCTCAGCACTGACGCAGGGCGTTGACTTCGATCAGGTGACGACGCGCTCGGGCAGCCAGAAGCCGCTGACACTCTCGCCACAGAACGCCGCCGCCGACGCGCAGTCGCCAGCGATGGCCGCGCAGTTCCCGGCGGATAGCATCGCCAATCGCTTCCCGCTGCCGTGGTGGCTGCTGATCGTGGAGTTGCTGGGGCTGGTCAGTTTCCCGCTGGCGTTCGTCGTCTTCCCCGGCCTTAGGGATCGCGGCTGGGGCTTCAGCAAGCTGCTGGGACTGCTGGTGATGGCGTGGCTGGTCTGGTTCCCATCCAGCCTGCGTCTGCTGCCCTTCGACCGCTGGGCGGTGGCGCTGGCGTTCGGCGTGGTGGCGGCGGGCGGCGCGCTGATCGCGTGGCGGCGGCGCGAGCATCTGTGGCGCTTCGTGCGGGCGCGCTGGCGGCTGCTGGCCATCAACGAAGCGCTCTTCGTCGCGGCGTTCCTCGTCTTCGTCTGGATTCGCGCGCTCGACCCCGACCTCTGGCA
>JAICVT010000180.1 GCA_025935235.1 Ktedonobacterales bacterium
GAAGGCTAACCCCTTCCGGTCAGGCTCACATTGGCGCGGCGGTGGGCCCGACCGGGAGGGGCCGTAGGCGCCCAAGGGCGGTTGTGGGGGCCGCCCGGGGGGCCCGCGGGGGCAAGCCGGGGGAGGTGGGGGGGAAGGGCCCCGGAGGCGACGGCGGGCCCCCCGGTGGGCCCACTCACAGCCGCGTGGGCGCGACCCGGCACCCGCCGTTCGCCCCCCAGCCGCGCCAATGTGAGCCTGACCGGAAGGGGTTAGCCTTCGGACGACTCGTACTGTTCTTTGATCTGCGAGACGATGTTGGGATCGAGCAGCGTGGTCGTATCGCCGAGCACGCGCCCCTCTGCGATGTCGCGCAGCAGGCGGCGCATGATCTTGGCGCTGCGAGTTTTGGGCAGCTCGGTCGTGAAGTAGATCTTCTTGGGCCGGGCCAGCGCGCCGATGGCCTGCGCCACATGCTCGCGCAGTTCAGCGGTCAGCGCGTCGTTGGGCGCGTAGCCGCCGCGCGGCGTGACAAAGGCGACGATCGCCTGGCCGGTGATCGGGTCGCTGGCGCCGATGACCGCCGCTTCGGCCACAGCGGGATGGCTGACCAGCGCGCTCTCTACCTCCATCGTGCCAATGCGATGGCCAGAGACGTTCAGCACGTCATCTACGCGGCCCAGCAGCCAGAAGTAGCCATCGTCGTCGCGCCGCGCGCCATCGCCGGTCAGGTAGATACCGGGATAGCGCTCCCAATACGTGCGGACGTAGCGATCGGGGTCGCCCCAGATGCGCCGCGACATGGCGGGCCAGGGTCGCTTGATGACCAGATTGCCGCCGGTGTTGGCAGGCACGCTATTGCCGTTCTCGTCCAGGATGTCGGCCTCGACGCCTGGGAATGGGATCGTGGCGGAGCCAGGCTTGGTGGTCGTGATGCCGGGGAGCGGCGAGATCATAATCATGCCAGTCTCGGTCTGCCACCAGGTATCCACGATCGGGCAGCGATCGTGGCCGATGTTGTTGTTGTACCAGATCCAGGCCTCCGGGTTGATCGGCTCGCCCACGGTGCCCAGCAGGCGCAGCGACGAGAGATCGTGCGCCTTGGGGTATTGGTCGCCCCAGCGCATGAAGGTGCGGATCGAGGTCGGCGCGGTGTAGAGGATGCTGATGGCATACTTCTCGATGAGCGCCCAGAAGCGATCTTTGTCGGGATAGTCTGGCGCGCCCTCGTACATCACGCAGGTGGCGCCGTTGGTGAGTGGACCGTAGACGATGTAGCTGTGGCCCGTCACCCAGCCGATGTCGGCGGTACACCAGTACACGTCGTCTTCTTTGAGGTCGAAGATCCACTCGTGGGTCAGCGATGTGCCGACGATATAGCCGCCCGTGGTGTGCATCTGGCCCTTGGGCTTGCCCGTCGTGCCAGAGGTGTACATGATGTAGAGCGGGTGCTCGCTATCGAGGGATTCTGGCTCGACGATGCGCCGGGAAGCGCGCGCGACGGCATCGTGATACCAGACGTCGCGGCCCTCTTTCATCGTCACTTCGTGCTTGGCTGGGCCAACTCGCTGCACCACCAGCACTTTCTCGACGGTGGGCGCCTCGGCCACGGCGGCGTCGGTGATGTCCTTGAGGGCGACGACGTTGCCGCGCCGCCAGCCGCCATCGGCGGTGACGACCACCTTTGCCTGCGAGTCATTGGCGCGGTCGCGCAGGGCTTCGGCGCTGAACCCGCCGAAGATAACGGTATGTGGCGCGCCGATACGGGCGCAGGCCAGGAGGCCGATCGCCAGCTCAGGGATCATCGGCATATAGAAGGCGACGCGGTCGCCCTTGGTGACGCCAAGATCGAGCAGCACGGCAGCAAACTGGTTCACCTCGCGGTAGAGGTCGGCATAGGTCAGAACACGCGAATCACCCGGCTCGCCCTCCCAGATGATGGCGGCCTTGTTGCGACGCCAGGTTTTGTTGTGCCGATCCACCGCGTTGTACGAGGCATTCAGCTTGCCTCCAACGAACCATTTCGCCCAGGGGGCGTCCCATTCGAGCACTTTGTCCCAGCGCTGGAACCAGTCCAGGCGGTTGGCGGCTTCTGCCCAGAACCCTTCCGGATCGTCGTGGGCGCGCTGATACACGGAAGGATCGCGCACGTTGGCGTTGGCGGCGAACTCAGGTGAGGGAGGGAACCGCCGGGTTTCCTGGAGCAGCGCGTCAATCGTGGAGGACGAACCAGAGGATCCCTGAGGAGACGACATGTATGCCCCCTTCGCAACTCTGCGACGCGATCCGACCTGGGCCGCGTCGTGTGACGCTACAGCGACGGCAATCGCATCGAGCCGCGCCCGCAGCGCGTTCGATGATGCAATGATACCAGAAAGTCACAGTGCGATTCTAGTTTGTTCAGTTTGTCGGTTCAGAATGTCGCCGTGCGGGCTATTCCAAACTCGTGTATCGGTATGTTACACTCCCTACTAACACAAGGCCTGTTTGTCCGCTTCCTTCTTTTTTCCTTCGCTCGCCAGTCAGCTGGAGGCGCCTGGTTTGCGCCAGACGCCGGCCGCCTGATATGTCCAGGCGCGTCACATCGCTCTGAATGTGGCGCCCATCAACCAGTCTTTTGAATCGCCTTCGGACCCAGGATCACCCAGCAACGACCACGGCGCGTGGCGAGCCATTCACCCTCGCTGCGCTGGTGGATAGAGCGTTCTTCTCCTTCTTCCGGAAAGGAGGCACATGCGGCGACGCGACAGCGCCGCACGCGGCGACTGGCGCTCTGACGCAGGAAAGGCCCTGCGCCCGACCCTCGAACGTTCGCCGGCAGATGGCTGCCGGCCCTCAGCAACGGGGTAAAGAACGAAGTCGTTTTCTTTGCCCGGAGAGGAGTCATCATCGTGTCAGAGGTGAAAATCGCTAATCCTGGTCCGCTTGGTCTGAGCGGCTTCGCGCTCACCACACTGGTGTTGAGCGCCTGGAATGCCGGCATTCTGGCCGGCGCTGATGTCCTCATCGTCATTGGTCTGGCCGTCTTCTATGGCGGCATTGCGCAGTTCTCAGCGGGCATGTGGGAGTTCCGCACGGGCAACACGTTCGGCGCGACCGCGTTCGCATCCTACGGCGCGTTCTGGTTGTCGTTCGCCGCGTTGCTGGTGCCTGGCTTCGGCGTCGCGTTCGGCTCGAAGACCGGACCATCCGGCGCGGCGCTGGCGTGGTATCTGCTCGGATGGGCGATCTTTACTGGCATTATGATGCTCGGCTCGTTCCGCACAAACGGCGGCACGGCGCTGGTCTTCATCCTGCTGTTCATCACCTACATCCTGCTCTGCATCGGCGCATTCAACGGCGCTGGCGCTGGCGCTGGGATGACCAAGATTGGCGGCTACGTCGGCATCCTGACGGCCATCGCGGCGTGGTACGTGGCGCTGGCGGGTGTGCTGGCGGGCGTTTCGGGCGGCAAGATCAACCTGCCCGTCATGCCGCTGAGCTGATCGCTCGCGTCGCAGAGATAGTCGGCCCCCGCTCACGACTCGTGGGCGGGGGCTGTATTGTGCGCGCGGCGCTGTCTGCCCGTCAGCGGATAGCCCAGCGCGTTTGACTGACCCTGGCGTGTGGGGTACACTATCTTCGAGGTCGCGCTAGGCGGGGAGTTGGGGCTTCCCTGTACTTGAAATGCTCCGGATGCAAGGCTGAATTCCCGCCCGAGAGTTGTGTCGACCCAGCGCTGTCTGTGCTTGAAGATTATGAGGATTCAGTCCCCGCGCGGCACATACCTGCGAACCCCGTCAGGTCGGGAACGAAGCAGCGGTAAGTGGGTCACTGTGGGCGCCGCGGGCCCGCTGGGTCTGAGTCGGATGGTAACGGGGGCTGGCAGATGCGAACCGACGGCGGGTGCGCGATCGCATCATTTCCATCAGGTGTACTCTATCCTTCATCACCTCTCGCCGCTGGGCGGCGCGCCGGGGAGTCCGGCGTGCGGCGCCAACTCTGCCCTCACTTCGTCTCAACTGTGGGAAGCATCCGCGCGCCTTCGCGTCGGGCCGCCGCCCCGGTAACCCCAGCTACTCCACTCCACTGAATGTCGGCCGGATCACGTCTCCGGCGGCGCGTTGAATGGCATCGAGGCAGGCTATGGCGTCGCAATCGCTCTATCGCAAATGGCGCTCGCAGACGTTCTCCGACCTGATTGGTCAGGAGGCGATCACACGCACCCTGCTGAATGCCGTGCGTGAGGGACGGGTAGCGCACGCCTACCTCTTCTGCGGACCGCGCGGCACGGGCAAGACCAGCGCGGCGCGGTTGCTGGCCAAAGCGCTCAATTGCGAACGCCCGCGCGATGGCGAGCCATGCAACGAGTGCGTCTCGTGTGTCGAGATTGCGACTGGCCGCTCGCCCGACGTGATCGAGATTGACGCCGCCTCAACGAACAGTGTGGACGACATCCGCGAATTACGAGAGAACGTCCGACTGATGGGCAGCGGCGGCCATTACAAGGTCTATGTGATAGATGAAGCGCACATGCTCTCGACCCAGGCGTTCAACGCGCTGCTCAAGACGCTGGAGGAGCCGCCGCCGCATGTGATCTTCGTGCTGGCGACCACCGAGGCGCACAAGATGCTGGCGACGGTCGTTTCGCGCTGCCAGCGCTACGACTTCCGGCGCATCCGCATGGCGGACATCGTGGCGCGGCTCCAGCATGTGGCGCAGGGTGAGGGGCTGACGCTCGACCCGGCGGCGGCTGACCTGCTGGGCCGCGCGGCGCAGGGCGGGCTGCGCGACGCGCTGAGCCTGCTCGACCAGGCGGTGGCGCTGTGCGGGGGGCATGTGACGCTGGAGGGCGCACGCTCGATGCTGGGGCTGGCGGATGTCGGCGCGGTGCGACGCATGATCGCCAGCGTGGCCGATGACGCCGCGCCCGCGGCGCTCGATCTGCTGAATGAGTTGGTGACTGGCGGCGCCGATCTGCGCCAGCTCAACGCGCAGTTCGCCGAGGAGTGGCGGGCGCTGATGCTGGCGCGAGCGGGCGCCGATGTGGCGCGCGTGATGGACTACACCGAGGACGAGGCGCGCGAGGTCGCGGCGCTGGCGGCGCGCTTCTCGCTCGACGCGCTGATGGCCTGCGCGCGTGTCTTCGCTCGCAACGAGACGCCCGCGCGAGGGCTGCCCGTGCCACAGTTGGCGCTGGAGGTCTCGCTGCTGGAGTGCCTGAGCATCCATCGTCAGGGCGTGTCCGGCGTGAGTGCGGTGGCGTCCACGAGCGCCACGCTCGCTCCAGCGTCCCCAGAGGCGCCGCGCAAGTCGGCGTCTGCTCCGGCGCCCGCGCCTGCTGCCATCGCCAGGCCAGCCGCTGAACCCGCGCGCCCAGCGGGGGAGTTGGATCTGGCGGCGATTGACGCGGGAACCTGGGCTGGGCCGCAGCGCGCCACCGTAGCTGCGCCCACGCAGCCAGCGACGCCCGCGCAGCACGCCGAGCCGCCAAGCGCACGCGCTGAGCCGGCTGCCCCGGCAGGTGAGAGTTATCCCGCCGATGCGGGCGATGGGCGCGACTGGGTAGGCGATGCGCAACGCAACTGGCCGCTGATCCGCAAAGTTTGCCGCCAGAAGCCCCCGATGGGGCCGATCGCGAATGGATTTCTCAGCGCGGCGGACCCAGTCGGAGTAACACTGGGCGATCCGCCTACTCTTATCATCCGCGCCAAGTTCGATGTGCATTTGATGAAGCTGCGCGAGCCAGCGATGCGTGAAGCAGTTGAGTGGGCGCTAGAGCAGGCGCTGGGAGCGCCACTGCGTGTGCGGTTCATCTCGGCAAACGAAGCGGCGCCAGGCGCCGCGCCGGTGCGCAAGGCCAGCGGAAGCCCCGGGGCAGACGCCGCGGCATCGCAGGCCGCCGCTCCCGCGCGCCCGCAGGTTTATGAGCGTGTCGCTAGCGATGATCGGCGAGATGCGGCGCCTACCGCACCAGCCAATGGCGCGACGCCGCATGGCAAGGGTGTGGTGCGCGAGCGCCCAGCGCGTGTGACGAAGTCGCGTGCGCAGTTGGAGCAGGCGGCGCGTGAGGATCCGGTGGTGCAGGAATTCGCGCGCATCCTCAAGGCCGAGGTGGCCGAGGTGCGTCCGCTCGAGCCGCAAGACGCCGACGATGCGGGCGATGCGGGCGATGCGGGCGAGGCATGAGGCCAGCCGTGAAACCCATCGGCGCACACAGCCAGGAAGCGGTAGAATGACGAACAGCGTCGGACGCATGGGCGCCGAGTCAGCGGGCGCGTTGCTGGGCGCGCTGCGCCAGGGCGCCAGCCCCGCGGCGGACGCGGCGCGCGCCAGGCTGGCCTACGCGGGCGCGCAGGCGGAGCGCGACGGGCGCGGACAACTGCGGGCGGGGGTGGCGAGCGAGCTAGGCGCCAGCCTGGGTCCCAGCGATGAGGCGCTGGCGCGGTGGCTGCTGGAGCAAGAGATCGCGGCGCACGAGGCGCGGCAAGCGGGCGCGAGTGAGGCGCTCTATACGCTGGTGGCGGCGCTGGCGCGCTTCGGGCGATCGGAAGATGCGCTGCTGATCTGGCGCGCCCGCGAGGCGACGCCGGAGACGCGCGCCGGGGTGGATGTGGAGCAGTTGGCCCGCGCGGGCGTGGCGTCCACCCGCGCGGCGCTGGAGCGGCTGGCCGGACGCGGCTCCACTCAATCCCCTGCGGCGCGGCGGGCGCTTGGTTGGTTCAACCAGGGCGCGGCTGAGGGCGCGTTCGATGACCTGCCGGGCTATTTTCTGTGGGCTGATGAGCGCTTCGGGCTGACGGTTTCGGGGCCGACGTGACAGGTCGGTGGGCCAGCGTCGCGTGACGACGCGCAGTGCAATCCCTGAGGTCAATCATCGCGAGGCGAGCGCAGGTGCGAAGCGTGAATGCGAACGGAAAGGGCACTGGCGAGATGGCGAGCGATCTGACTGGCGATGCGACGGAGGTGAGCCATGAGTCTGGCGGGCTGGCGATTGGCATAGACGATGTGCGCGCCGCCGCCGAGCGACTGCGCGGCGTGGCGCATCGCACGCCGGTGATGCGCGCGACCAGCCTGGACGCCGCCGCCGACGCGCAGGTCTGGCTGAAGTGCGAGCAGTTCCAGCGCGCGGGCGCGTTCAAGTTTCGCGGCGCCTACAACAAGATCGCCAATCTCACCGATGAGCAGCGCAAGCGCGGCGTGATCGCCTTCTCCTCTGGCAACCACGCGCAGGCGGTGGCGCTGTGCGGCAAGCTCTTCGGCGCGCCCACCGTCATCTGCATGCCAGCCGACGCGCCATCGGTGAAGGTGGCGGCGACGGCGGGCTATGGCGCTGAGATCGTGCAATATGATCGCATGACGCAGGATCGCGAGGCGCTGGCTCGCCAGATCGCCGAAGAGCGCGGCTTGACGCTCGTGCCGCCATACAATGATCCACTGATTATGGCGGGCGCTGGCACAGCGGCGCTGGAACTGCTGGAGGAGCAGCCCGACCTCGATGTGATCGCCGCGCCAGTAGGCGGCGGCGGCCTGATCTCAGGCTCCAGCGTGGTCGGGCGCGCGGTGGGGCGAGGCGTCCATGTGGTCGGTGTCGAGACCGAGGCCGCGAACCACGCCTACCTCTCGAAGCATCGCGGCGAGCGTGTCACCATTGCGCCGCCTGATACCATCGCCGATGGTATTCGCACGGCGGCGCTGGGCCAGCTCACCTGGCCGGTGGTGCGCGAACTGGTGGACGATGTCACGCTGGTGAGCGACGAAGAGGTCAAGGCGGCGATGCGCTTCCTGCTGCTGCGGCTGAAGATCGTGGCTGAGCCAACGGGCGCGGTAGCAGTGGCGGCGGCGCTGACCGGCAAGCTCAACCGCTTCGGTCAGCGGATCGGGGTCATCATCAGCGGCGGCAATGTCGCGCCAGAGACACTCAGCGCGATTCTCGCCGAGCGAGAGTGAGACTGCCACGCGCCCACAGCCGCGAGAATATGGCTGTGGGCGCGTGGCTGCGGCGTGCGCGGTGTCGCGCTAGCGATGGGCGCCAAGTGGCGTGTCGTTTTGCCTGATTGCGCTGTCACGCCGCGAGTCAGTTTTCATCGCATCGGGGCGAACGATCAGCGCGGGCGCGACGGTGGCGCTGAGCACACGCTCGGTGATGCTGCCAATCGCCAACCGCGCCAGCCCGCTGCGGCCATGCGTCGCCATCGCGATCAGGTCATAGCCATCGGCATCGGGCGCGCCAACCACCTGCTGGCCTGGGCGGGTCATACGCGCCAGCGCATCGGCGGGATCCTCATCCAGCGCCACAGACGTAGTGACTGGCGCCGCGACACCGAAGCGCTCGGCGAGGCCGGTGAGATAGGCTTGCGCGTCCGCGCGGGCCTTGTCGCGCGCCGGGTCGGCCCCCACGGTATTCGGGTACTGGATGACGCGCACGAGATGCAGCGTGTAGCCATCCGGCGCCGAGACGGCTTCACCCAGCAGTTGTGCAGGGCCAAGTGCGGCTTCCGCCAGCTCGGAGCCATCCAGCGGAACGAGAATGCGCAGTGGGCGGGCATGCGCTTCATCGTCGCCAAGCGCCGGCCCTTGCTGACGCAGCAGCAACACTGGTGCGCCGGAGTGGCGGACGATGGCCTGCGCGACACTGCCCAGCGCCCAACGCGACAAGCCGGTGCGCCCGTGGCTGCCGATGACGACGCCATCGGCCCGCGTCTCCCTGATCGTGTCGAGGATGACCTGTGAGGGCGCCCCGATGCCGACAGCAGTCTTGACCGCGACCCCATGCAAAATCTCACTGGCGACGATGGCATTCAGGTAGTCATGCGCCTCCTGCTCCTCGCGCTCGGCCAGCGCGTCATTCGGGAGGACAGTAGGGATCATGTAGGATCCCACCTCGGGTTGTGGATAGACGACGCGCACCAGTGTCACCGTGGCGTTGCGACCGCGGGCGATGCGCGCGGCGACGGAAAGCGTGCGCTCAGC
>JAICVT010000208.1 GCA_025935235.1 Ktedonobacterales bacterium
ACAGCAGCAGCATGATGGCGCAGAAGCTCGCCATGCGATCGGTGGAGCGCCGCCAGAAGAGCAGCAGCGCCAGCGCCAGATAGATCAGCACATAGCCGACATTCTCCACCATCTCGATGGCGCCGAAGAGCGCGACCGGGAAGTGGACGCGATGCAGTTCGTGGATGACGGCGGGCGTGAGCTGCGCCAGAAAGGTCGGAAACGCCAGCGCGTCCAGCGCCACAACCGTGACGACCAGCGCGATGAAGGCGATGCGCATCGCGCGCACAGCACGCTGCTGACCGCCTTCTGGTTGATCGGCGCTCAGTGCGACATCGGGCGCCACTGTGGTCTGGTAGCGCATCGGCTGGCTCCTCGCCGTGGGCAATCCGGCGCATTCGCTGTCCACAGTATGGAGTGGCGCACGTTACCAGAGCGTTACGGCGCGGCATGGCTTCAGCGCTCGATAGCGACGACGAGGTAGAAGCCCGCGCAGAAGACCGAGAAGATGACCACCAGCAGCGCGCCATCCAGCAGCAGATGGCCGCGCGAGTCGCCGCCAAGCCACTGTGCAAAGAGGGTGAAGACGACGTAGACCCCCGCAATGACGCTGGCGACGATCAGCAGATAGCCCAGCGCGCGACGCATAGCGACGCCTCCTTCCTTCCCGCATGGGCTAGCTTAGCCGAGCCTCAGCCGAGCCTCAGCCGAGCCTCAGCCGCGCGTGGCCCAGGCCGCCGCCACCAGCGCCGCCAGCGCGATCAGCGTCGGCACGCCGACCCACCAGCTCAACGGCGGGCGCTCCTCGCCCTCGGGGCGCTGGCCGAAGCGACCCTCCCACGCGCCCAGCCCCGCCGCCACCAGAATCGCCGCGATCAGCAGCGCCACGCCATGCGCGACGGGATTGGTGATGCGCGTGATGAACGGCGAGACGAAGGCCAGCGCGAAGAACGCCGCGCACGCCACGAGCTGAATCGCCTCGCCAATGCGCAGCAGCGCCAGATCGTGGCCGCTCAGGTCGGTCGCCTCGCCCGCCACCAGCTCGGCGGATTTATCGGCGGAGAGCAGCGTCGAGCGCGCCGCCAGCGCGGGCAGCGCGCAGAGAAATGCCACCGCCGCCAGCCCCACCGCCAGATAGTTGAAGGGATACTGGCCCTGGGTCGTGGCGGCGTCGCTCAGCGTCAGCGCGCCATGCGTCTGCGCCAGCGCCGTGACGCCCAGCACGAGCGGCAGCCCCACGCCCGCCAGCAGCCGCGCATCGCGGTCGGCGGCCAGCCGCGCGAATGGCGAGGGGATGATCCAGCCGAGGAAGAGCCGCGCCAGCGGCAGCCCCAGCAGCAGCGCCACCTCGACCAGCAGATCGCCGCCCAGCCCAATCGAGCGCGCCAGCGCGTTGGCGGGCAGCGGCAGCAGCAGCAGCGCGGTGAGCGGCGCCAGCACGGCGACCGTCACGCCGAGCGAGAGCGCGAACTGGCTCACCCCCTCGGGCGCATACGTCTCGCGGGCAAACAGGCTGCGCATGGCGGCGATGTCGCTGAGCGGGCCAGTGGTGGGCTGGCGCTCGATGGCGTTGCGCGCCAGCGCGCGCGCCCAGCCGAGCGCCAGCGCGATGACCAGCGCGGCCAGCACGCCTGGATAGATGAACGCCGCAAGGGCGAAACCGAGCGCGCTATTCATCGGCGCTTCTCCTCCCGCTGCTTCTGCTGCTTCTGCTGGCCGGCGCGCGGCGCGGACGCGCCATTGCCCGGCAGATACTCTGTCGGTGTCGTCGTCTCAGCTATTTCATTGGTCTCGGTGGCCATATGCTCAGGCATCCGTCCCAGCGTCTCATCATCAGCCAGGTCATCGGCAACGTCTTCATCGTCGTCGCCCCAGCCGCCGCTGGCCGCCTCGATCAACGCCGCCAATCGCGCGGCGCGGTCACCAGCGGTGAGTGGCACGCTCGGCGCGGATGGCGTGGGCGGCAGGATGGTCGGCGCGACTGGCTCGCCCGCCGCGGCGCCGACGCCCACGCTCAGCAGCCGACCCGCCTCGCCCACCGCCGCGATGATCGCCTCAGGCGTTGGTGGGCAGCCACCGATTTCGACATTCACGTTCAGTGTCTGCGCCAGCGGAGTGATGAGGCTCGGGCTGCCCGCGAAGACACAGCCATTGATGGCGCAGTCGCCGACGGCCACTAGCGCGCGCGGACGCGGTGTCCCCTCCAGCACGCGGCTGACGCTGACCCGCGCCTGCTCTGTCAGCGCGCCACACAGCAGAATAACATCGCTCTGGCGCGGGCTTCTGATGAACGAGACGCCCAGCGCGGCCAGCCGCTTCGCATAGCGCGGCGCTTCGAGCGCGGCGAGGCTCTGTGCGCACGCCGAACACCCGCCCGTGTGCAGGCCCGTCACCCAGAGCGAGGCGCGGCGAGGCGCTCCGGCCGCTCCGACCGTTCCGGCGGCTGTGGCGGCTCCTGGTTCGCTCATCCCTGTCCTCCTGACGCTTCTGGCGTCGGCGCGGTTGCGGGCGCGCTGGCCGCCTCGGAGGTCCTGGTAGCCTCGGAAACTTCAGAGGGCAGCATCTCGTCGGACTCGGCTGTGTCGCCAGCTTCCAGGCGCTCGCCGCCGGGCAGGCGCGCGTGGTCGTCGGCGTCATCGAAGCCGTTGTCTTCATTATCCAGGCCGAGCCAGGCCGAGCCAGGCGTCAGCCAGCCAGAGCGCAGCGCGCCGCGCAGATCGCGCCAGGTCTCGGTCGGTTCCGGCAGCGCGACCAGTTCAGCGGGCTGCTCCTCGCTCTCAGCGCCTTCGTCCTGCGCGTCCTCGTCCATCACCTTCGCCTCAGCGTCCACCACGCTGCCCACGGCGACCGTGGCTGGCGCCGCGATGGCCTCCGGCGACTGGCCAGCCAGATAGAGCGGGCGCGGCTCGCGCGGCATGCGTGTGCGCAGATAGGCCAGCGCCAGCGCCACGATCACGACGAAGATGACCGCCGGGGTGGCGAACCACTGCCCGACGCCCGCCACATAGCCTGACGAGGAGCCAGCCACCAGGCCATCTAGCGCGCCCGCCTGCATCGCCGCGCCCGCCGCGCCCGTCGCCAGCGCCAACGCCACGCCCGGCGCGATGCCCGCCAGCAGCAGCACGACGCCCAGCGCCACACCCGGCAACTCCTCCAGCCGCAGCTCTGGCCTGGCCTCCTCAGCCGCGCTCTCTTCCGCCGCTTCCGCCTGCTCCTCATCCGCATCAGCGCCAGCGTCGGCGACCGTATCGGCTGTGGCGCCATCATCAGCCGTGGGCGCATAGACCTCGACCAGCGGCGCCGTGAACGCGGGGGCTGTCGCCCGCACCAACGCGATCACCAGCGCCAGCGCGCCTGCCCAGGCCAGCCCCACCAGCGGGATCGCCAGGCGCGGGCCAGCCAGCGCCTGCGCGCTGATGAGCTGGAGCGGCGCGAAGCCCGCGAAGAGCGGCGCGCCCAGCAGCGAGGCGACGCCCACCACCCAGGCGAAGAGCAGCGCCGGACTCATCGGCTCCCCCAGGATGCGCGGCCCGGCGCTCTCTGGCTCGACATCGGCGGTCACCGCGCCAGAGGCCACCAGCGCGGCGATGACCGCGCCCAGTCCCAGCACGGTTGTCGCCAGCAGCAGGGCGACGCCCAGCACGCTGAGCGGCGCGCCCACGCCCAGCCCCAGCAGACCCCAGCCCGCCTGGGCCAGCGTCAGGCAGGCCACCAGGCTGCGCGGGTCGCGCCGCCCCAGCGCCAGCAGGCCAGCCGCCAGCACGCTGACCGCGCCGAGCAGCGTCAGCACGATACCAATCGTCAGCGGCGGCTTGCCGATGCCGAAGGCGAACCAGGAGTTGTCGGCGGTCGCGCCGATGCTGAAGGTGCGCAGGCCGACGAAGAGTGCGACAGGCATGACAGCCAGCGCGGCGGCGGCCAGCCCGGCCGGCGTGGCGATCGAGGCGCGCTTGCGCAGCCAGGCCAGCGCCGGATACCCGCCCGCCGCGAAGGCCAGCGCCAGCGAGATAGCGAAGAGGTGGCCAGTGGGCAGCCGAGCCGCGCCCGTCAGATCGAGCAGCAGCCGCGCGCCCGCTGGAACCGCGATCAGCAAGACTGTCACGAGCCAGACGAGCGGCCCGATGACCATCAGGCCAAGGCCGCGCCAGTCAAAGATCGCCGTCTCGCTGCTCAGCTCGCCCAGCCACCACGCCACCACGACCAGCGCGATCCAGACGACGCCCAGCAGCACGATGTTCTCGGCGAAGCAGACCCACAGCGCCAGCGATTCTAGCGCCAGCGCCAGCGCCACGCCCACCCACTGCCACTGGCCCAGCGCGCGGCGGGGCGCGGCGGAGGGCGGTTCAGCCACTTCAGCCGCTTCAGCCTCGCTGGCCTGGTCGGCCTCGCTGGCGGCGACCTCGGCCTCTTCCTCGGCGTCCAGCGGGGCGGCGCGCCAGGCCAGCCAGAGCAGCAGCGGCGCGACCACCACAGCGACCCCGATAGCGGCATAGATGCTCAGCGCGTCGGCGCGGCCATAGAGCGCCACCCAGCTCGTTTGACCGCCCCACAGCGCGATCTCGAGTGGGAAGCCCGCGCTGACCTCGGGAGCCAGCAGGGCCAGCCCGATCAGTGGGATCAGCGCGCCTACCAGTGTCACGGCGAGCGCGGGGCCGGGTGTTGCCCTGCGCGCCAGCCCGAGACCGACGAGCGCCAGCGCCATCACCAGTGGGGCCAGTGTCAGCAGCCCAAATACGAAGGTCAGTGGCACGGTAGTTCTCTTTCTATGGTCACGTTTGGCGCATGCACGGCATCATCGCGCGAGACGATCTTGCGCGGCGCTACAGATCAGCGCACGACGGGCAGAGGTCCAACCCCACCAGCGTCGCGGGGACATCCGCGAGCGTGCGGCCCACCAGCCGCCCCGGCGCGCGGGCCAGCGCCTCGGCGCAGGGTGTGGTGATGCGCGCCTCGACGATCGTCTGGTCCGCAGCCAGCGTTACGTCAACCCGCGCCGGACCATGCGCGCTCTGGATAGTCGCGCTGCCCTGGCCCGCGCGCGGCGCGCCGCTGCCCTGGCCGCGTGGCAGCTCGCTCAGCGTCTCCGCGCAGACATGCATGATGTCGTAGCTCAACTTCAGACGTGTTACCAGACGCAACGCGCACGACGTGACATCGGCCACACCACTCGGAAGATCATCGAGTGGCGTCCAGTCTACTGTGATCGCGCGATACCCGTCGTAGGGCGCGGTGCGGCGGGCGTCTTCGCGAGTGAGCGCGTCGTCTGGCGCATCGTCTGGCGCCGCGGCCACATCAGCCGACTCGGACACCTCCGGCTTGAGCTGCCGGGCATCCACGCGCTCGGCGATCGCGCGCAGCACGCCGTGGGGCGCCGTCGTCACACGCCAGCCCTCCACCGCCTCGCGCAGCCAGCCCAGTTGTGCGCGCGCCTCCTCAAACTGGATGTCCTCGCGCACGCCGCCCGGCTGAGCGATGGCCCAATAGACGCGCTGGCCAGTCGCCTCAGTCGCCGCCTGGTAGATGCGCTCGCGCTGCTCCAGTCCCTGCGCCCACAGCGAGCGCAGGTTGAGCGTGCGCGCCAGCTCCGAGAGCGACCACAGCGCGCTCAGCGCCATCTCCATCTCAGCGAAGAAGACCCGCGTGAGCTGCGCGGAGCGTGGCGCTGTCATGCGCGCGGCGCGCTCGATAGCGATGCTGAGCGCCAGCCGATAGCTCTGGCCAGCGTGTGCGCAGACGCGCTCCACCACCACCAGCGCATCTTCAATCGGCTGGCCGCGCACGAGGCTGAGCAGATCGCGGCGGCCATACTGCGTCGCAGGCTCCGTGGCGGCGATCACCCGCTCACCTTGCAGGCTCAGGCGAAGCGCATATGGCTCCGAGAGGAGAGGATGGTAGGGGCCCAGGGGGAAGATGACAGCGCTCGTGCGCGTCTCCTTTCGCTCGCCGTCCGCTCGCCCGCGCGGCGTCCGGGCGCTCGCGTGCCTTCGATGCCTTCGATGCGTGCGTTGCGCTGTGGCGGCCTACCAGAGCAGCGCCACACGCCGACACTCACGCTGAGTATAGCATGGCCCAACAGCCCCTACAACAACGCCCATCAACCCGCCTGAGCCTCGCTCCTGGACAAACCTCTGCGCACGCTTTCGTCTGACCGCAGGCCACCGTTGACAAGGTGGGCTATACTGGCGTCAGCATTTTTGCTGAGGGAGCGCCCATGCGTCCTCCTGGTCGTCTCATTGGAGACGAACTGCCGAGCGCCAGGGTAGCGCCAGATGCCACCAGCAGGGCCTCCCATCGTTTGCGGAGAGGAATCATCGTATGCGCGGAGCTGGATACGGCCTGCTCGTCATCGGCATCATCGTTGCCGTCCTGGGCCTCGTCAACCACTACATCCTCAAGGCCAACCCGATTCTCCATACCAGCACGATTCTGATCGGCGTTGGCGTGGTCATCGCGGTCATCGGCCTGGCGATGTCGTTCCTGGGCGGACGCAGCGCGGCCTAGCGCCCTGCCTGGCATTCCATTGCCCGGACAACAGCACTCCACACTCGCGGCGCCTCCCTATGGGAACGCTGAGAGTGTGGAGTGGGCTGGCTGGCGGTTGAAACCGTCCGCACGCTAGGTCGTCTGTTTCGCCTTCCACTTGCCGGTCTTGTCGTCCTTGTCGTATTCGTGTTTGACCGCCGCCCAGGCGACCTTGTGCGCCGCCTCCTCGCGCGACTCGTGGCCGCGCCGCTGATCGGGATTGGCGTACTCGTCCCAGGCGTGGTTGAAGGCGGCGCGATAGATGTCCTGCGCGTGCCTGGGCAGCGCATCGCGGACGCTCTCCGGCAGATCCTCATCGCTTCGGTAGGTCATGCTGGGCCTCCTTGTCCTCATATCCCTTCATGGTCCCCCCTTGGACTCGTATCCAGGTATCCCTCGCAAGCGCGGCGCCCGCCCGCCCCAGCGTGCCCCCAGCCCGCTGGCCTTGCTACGCTGAGGTAATGAGCCACTCCAGCTCGCGCGGCAGATCGCGCGAGAGCAGCTCGCAGCCGTCAGGGCGCACGGCCACATCGTCGTTCAGCCGCAGGCCGCCGATACCCTTCAGATAGACGGCTGGTTCCAGATTGCTCACCATCCCCGCCTGCAACGTGTCAGTAGAGGCGGGATGCAGGATCGGGCGCGCGCCGTGGTTGATCGCCTGGAAGCCGAAGCCATGCCCCAGCCCATGCTTGAACGCCTCGCCGAAGCCCGCGTCGCGCATCACCTCGCGCGCTGCCGCATCCACGCCGCGCCCTGACGCACCTGGGCGTATGATCTTCAGCGCGGCGTCCTGCGCGCGCACACAGGCGGCATGCGCGGCGCGCCACGTCTCGGAGACGCTACCAGCGAAGAAAGTGCGGCTCAGCTCCGCCCAGTAGCCATCCAGCCCGATCTCGAGCTGCACCAGCACCGGATCGCCCGACTGGATGACCGCGCCGGAGGTCATATTGAAGGCCAGATAGGCCAACTCGGAGCGCAGCCCCGACATGACATGCACAAAGGGCTGCACGTTCCAGACGCCCGCCTCGCCGTAGCCCGCGCGTACCAGCGCCGCATAGGTAGCCGCCGCCACGTCGGCCTCCGAGGCGCCGGGCCGCGCCGCATCGCGCGCCGCATGGAACCCCGCGATAGCCACCCGCTCCGCCTGGCGGATGCGCTCCAGTTCGGCCTCGCTCTTGACCGCCTTGAGCGTATCGAGCAGGTCGGTGGCGTCGCGCAGGGTGACCTGGGGCAGCAGCTCGCGCAGCAGCGTCACCGTCGCATAGGCGGGTGTACCCACCTGCGTGTAGCCCGTGGCGATGGGATGTGTGCCACCCTCGATGCCCACCACCGCGTCGGAGGCGATCCCCGCCGCCGCCAACAGCTTGCC
>JAICVT010000609.1 GCA_025935235.1 Ktedonobacterales bacterium
AGGGGAGAGGGCGGGGGTAGGGGAGAGGCTCGCAACCATCCAGTTTGGCGCCGTTCGTGTGGTATGATCGGCTGTGGCGTCGCTCCCTGCTTGCCGCGCCATGCTATCACGATTGCCACGAGCCGGGCGCCAGCGCGGAAGAGCGCGGAAGAGCGCGGAAGGGCGCGAAGGAGGGTCTTGCTGCGTATGAAAGCGCCCGATGGACAGACCTCGATGATGATGGCCGAACGCTACCGCGCGCTGGCGCGCGTGGGCGTCGGCGGAACAGCGGTCGTCTTCCGGTGCCGCGATCTACATACGCAGCGGATCGTGGCGGTCAAGGCGCTCAAACCCAGCGCTACCAATGCCACCGACGAGGCTGCGTCGCGCTTCCGGCGCGAGGCGCGGCTGGCAGGGCGCCTCTCGCACCCCAACATCGTGCGGGTGCTCGACTACGGCTACACCATGCCGGTGACGGTCGGCTCGCAGACCCACTGGACGGATGATCACGACAAGCCGGTGCCCTATCTGGCGATGGAGTACATCTACGGGCCGACGCTCAAAGACCTGCTCAAGCGGGTCGGCCCGCTCCCGCTCGACTGGATCTGGAGCCTCGGCGAGCAGTTGTGCTCGGCGCTGGCGGTGGCGCACTCGGTCGGCGTGGTGCATCGCGATGTCAAGCCGCAAAACGTCATGCTGGTTGACTCGCCGCTGGAGCTGCTGCCCAAGCTGGCGGATTTCGGCATCGCACGGCAGATCGGCGGCGACATCACCGCGCTGACCGCGACCGGCCAGGTGATCGGCACGCCCGACTACCTCTCGCCAGAGCAGGTGCTTGGCGAGCCAGGTGGCCCGTCCTCAGACCTCTACTCGCTGGGCGTCGTGCTATACGAGCTGATTACCGGGCGACTACCGTTCGAAGCCGAGACCCCGCTGGCGGCGGCCTCCAAGCGTATGATGGTGGACCCGCCGCCGCTGACTGCCTTCCGCCGCGACACGCCCAGCGCCCTGCAGGAGATCATTCTGGTGGCCCTCCAGCGCGAGATGTCGGAACGCTTCCAGAGCGCCTCCGAGTTCGCCGACGCGCTGCGCTGGAGCCGCGCGCACTCGCCAGCGCAGCCCCAACCGGAGCGCGGCTCCTGGCTGCCGGGCCACACCGACCCGCGCCAGGCGTCATCCACTGCCGAGCGGAGCGGCGCGCCCGCGGATGAAGCGGCGCATCCAGCGAACGCGGCCAAACGCGCTGAATCCGATGGCGAGCTAGACCTCTCAGAGCAGTCCACCATTCTGCGGGTGCGCAACGACTGGACGCCCGACGACTGAGACGACTGAGACGACTGAGACGGCTGAGACGGCTGAGACGGCTGAACGGCATGGCTGAGCGCCGTGGCCTGCGTAATCTTGCCGTTTCGGCCACGTTTCGGCGACGTTTGGGCGCCTACGGGCTAACCGGGCGCACGGTTTGCTCGTATAGTTATGTGTCCGCACGAGCGATCTGGTTGATCGGTTCCCCACCACGTCGGTGAGGATGTCGCGCGCCAGCGGGCAGGAACGGGCAGGACGCCCAGCCAGG
>JAICVT010000467.1 GCA_025935235.1 Ktedonobacterales bacterium
CCTACGAGATCATCTTCGTCAACAACGGCTCCTACGACCAGTCGCCCGAACTCTTCGATGAGCTAGCCAACCGCGATGAGCGTGTCTCAATCCTCATCCTCTCGCGCAACTTCGGCTCCCAGGGCGCTTACACCGCCGGATTCGCCTACGCCAGCGGCGACTGCGTCATCGGGCTGGATGGCGACATCCAGGACCCGCCCGAGCTGATCCCGGCGTTGGTCGCCAAATGGCTGGAGGGCTACGACGTGGTCTATGGCGTACGCGCTCGCCGCAAGGGCAGCCTGCCGCGCCGCATCGGCTACAAGGTCTTCTACCGACTGCTGCGCAAGCTCTCCTATGTTGACATCCCGCTCGACGCCAGCGACTTCGGGCTGATGGACCGGCGGGTGGTCAACGTGCTCAACGAGATGCCTGAGCGCAGCCGACTGATCCGGGGGCTGCGCGCCTTCGCCGGTTTCAGCCAGACCGGCATCCCCTACGAGCGCGCCGAGCGCTACTCTGGCCATACCACCAACAGCTTCCTGGGGTTGTTTCGCTGGGCCAGCCTGGGCATCATCAGCTTCTCATTCGCCCCGCTCGACCTGATCTCCTATCTGGCGGGCGGCGTAGTGGCGCTGGCAGGGGTGGCGATGGTGGTCTACACCGCGCTCTACTTTCTCTTCCCCGGCGCGCCGCGTGGCTACCAAACCCTCCTGCTCATCATGCTGTTTCTGGGCGCGGTGCAGCTGCTGTGCCTGAGCATCATCGGGGCGTATCTGGGCAAGATCTTTGAGGAGGTCAAGGC
This sequence comes from Ktedonobacterales bacterium, assembly GCA_025935235.1. Taxonomy (GTDB): domain Bacteria; phylum Chloroflexota; class Ktedonobacteria; order Ktedonobacterales; family JADMIN01; genus JAKAIY01. The sequence goes on from JAICVT010000467.1 coordinate 785, forward strand.
GCGCCCGCGCTACCTCGTCCACGACATCCTCAACGACCACCGCGAGGAGTACCGCCAAATGGACCGCGACGCGGGCCGCGCTCTGGACCGGAACCGGCGCCAGAACGGCTACACGGCCAATCGCGAGCGCTCCTGCTGAGCGGATTGCGGCGTCCGCTGCCAGAGCGAGATGGCGCACGCCGCAGCCAGCGCCAGCACTCCGAGGGCGGCGGCCAGCAGCGCCAACTCCGCATGCGGCGGCGCATAGGTGAAGCTGACGCGCGATGGCCCGGCCGGCAGGTTGACGCGCTGGAACACCCCATCCTGGATCGTGATGGCGACGGGCCTGCCGTTGACCGTGGCGCGCCAGCCAGGATCAGCCATGCCGCGATAGATCAGCGTCGCGGGCGCCGCGCAGACCGTGTCGGCCTCGGTCCACGAGCGCGTCCGCATCTGGCAGCTCGCGCCGTCCGCGACGCCAAACAGCGGCGCCGGGTCTGGCGTCTGGTAGATCCACAGCACGGCGTCCTGATAGACCAGCGTGGGGCGCTGGCTGGCGGGCAGCGCCGCGAAGGGCTGATCGCCGGGAACGGTCAGCACATACTTCACGCCGACCGCCTCATAGGCGGGCAGACGCGCGGCCACCTCATCGGCCAGCGATGGCGCGCCCGGCGGGCGTGGGATGTTGAGGAAGAGCAGCGGGTTAGCGTAGGGGTCCAGATGGGCGTGGACGTAGTCTGCCCAGCGCTGTGGAGATGGCACGTCGTCGTAGTTGACGCTGGCAAGGTCGAAATACGCGCCGTAGTTTGGCTGGAAGGGGCCGAGCGTGAAGAAACGCTGGTAGCCGCTGTGCGCCTGCAAGTAGCGGATCGCGGCGGTATCTACCGTGACCTGCCGGGGATTGGCCAGCATGGGATAGATGAAATAGGCCAACGCCAGCGCCACAGCGAACAGACTCATCAGCAGCGCCTGCGGGCGCACGCGCAGCGCCGCCAACGTTCTGGTGGACGGCGAAGCCTCCCCATCTGGCGATGCGCGCGTGAGCAGCAGCGCCGCTAGCAGCGCGAGGATGGCGCCGACTTCGACGGCCAGCGAGCCAACCGAGAGCTTCTTTAGGAAGAGCGGATTCTGGAACAGCGCGCGCAGAGTCGGCAGCGCCAACCACAGCGCGCCCAGACACAGCCCGCCCAGCGTGATGGCCGCGCAGGCGAGCGCCTTCAGCTTGTCGCGCCGCGAGCCGCGCCAGTCATCAATCGCCAGCGCCGCCAGGACGATGGCCGCCAGAATCCACGAGGCGTTGGCATAGCGATAGACCGCGACGGTATCTACCAGCGGCAGGTGATTGACGATGGCAGCGAAGGGCTGCGCGCCCACCGAGCGCCCCACCATTAGCGCGATCCACGCGACCAGCGCGATGCGCAGCGGCAGATAGCGGCGCGCGGAGACGGCGCCCAGCAACGCCAGGAAGGCGACCGTGGCGCCCACGTAGCCGCCGATGTTGCCCCACGAGATCGCCACACCCGGCGGCGCACTGTATTGGAAGATGCCGCCATAGACGTAGGGGAAGAGGTATTGGATGAGCGAGAGGTTGGGCAGGGCCATCGAGGCGGTCCCGGCCCCATGCACCCCCAGGTTGGCCACGCGCGTGTAGTCGGCGAAGGCGACCAGCGGCGGCGCGGCGATGGCGACGCCAACCACCAGTCCCAGCGCCAGCTTCAACGCGAAGCGGGCGCGCGGTAGCCAGCCGCGCAGCGTGGTCTGCCGCGCCAGCGCCCAGAGCGCCGCCAGCAGGCCATCCAGATAGGCCACCTCGGGGAAGCCCGCCAGCAGCGAGAGCGCCAGCGCCACGGCGATCCACGTCCAGCCGGTCGCCGCGTCGCGCGCCCACCCGCGCCAGCCGCGCGCCTCGTCTCCGGCTACTGGCATCCGCCGGACGCTGGCCAGCGCGCGCTCGATCCCCAGCAGCAGCAGCGGCAGGAAGGCCACTGGATTGACCACCGCATTCGCCAGCCACGCGAAGACGCCGTTGAACTCGAACAAGACGCCGCCAGTGAACGCGGCCAGCCGCGCGAGGCCGAGCTGGCGCAGCAGCGCCCAGGTCGCCAGTCCGGCGATGATTTGCAGGCCGACGTGAAAGACGGTCTGCCCCCACGGGAATACCAGCAGCAGCGTCAGCGGAAAAAACGCCGCCGACTGCATCTCACCCGCCAGTGGCGTCCC
>JAICVT010000443.1 GCA_025935235.1 Ktedonobacterales bacterium
CCATAGCCCCCTCTCCCGCACAGCGGGGGAACCACAGCGGCGCCCGAAGCTCCCCTCTCCCGCACAGCGGGGGAGGGGTTGGGGGTGGGGCCTCACGCCGGGTAGCGCGCGGATACCTGCGCGGGCGTGGGGATGGCCGAGGGGCCGACACCCTCCACCGAGAGCGCTGCGACGCGATTGGCCCGGTCAATGGCGTGGGCCGCGTCTCCGGTGGATGCCAGCGCGCAGAGAAAGGTCGCCGCGAAGACATCGCCCGCGCCTGTGGGGTCTACCTCGCGCGCGGGGTAGCCGGGGAAGCGCTCGACACCGCCCGCGCGCCACAGCTCCGCGCCCGCCGCGCCACAGGTGACGGCCAGCAGCGGCAGGCGTCGCGCCCAGGCGCCCAGCGTGCGCTCGGCGCGCGCCTGTGTCGCCGCGTCGGCGCCGGGGCCTGTCAGGTCCTCGCGGCTGAGGATCAGCGCGCTGAGCCCGCCCAGCGCCTCTAGCTCGTCGCTGGTGAGCGCGCGGGGGCCCACACAGCCATCGTCGCCCCATTGCCGCAGCCAGCCCTGCGGCGCGGCACCGATGACGCGCGCGCGCAGCTCGCCCGCCAGCGCAGGCGCCAGCTCACCCGCCACCGGCGCCAGCAGCGCCAGCTCGCACGCGCGCCAGGCAGGCGGGATGTCGTCGAGGCGGAGGGGCTGGGCGCGGTCACGCAGGTATTGCACGCGCCCCATCGGAGTGTAGACGTTCTCGAAGGTCGTCGCCGTCGCCGACTCCACCACGACCAGCGCCACATCGCCCAGGGTTTCCGCCACGCTGGCGCGCAGGTCGGCGGGCGCGCTCGTCACGATGCCCACCCGCAGCCCCAGCCGTTGCGCCGTTACGCCAGCGTAGAGCGCCGCGCCACCCGCGCGCCAGTCGCCATCGGGCAGCAGGTCGCGCGTCACATGCCCGACGATCAGCGCCTCGACCGGACGCCGCGTCGCAGCGGGCGCGCTCAGCCAGACCGCTCGCTCCGCCACCGCTCTCCTCGCCTTCTCTCGCCTCCGCCTACGGGCGCCGCTGGCGCTACTGTGCCCGTACGTTGGTGGGCGCTGGCTGCGGCGGCGCGCTCAACTGATAGCGCGAGACGAAGCTCCAGATGAACTGCGTGAGCTGCGGCGCCCCGGGCGCCTGGGGCGTGTAGAGGCCGTGGGGCGCCAGCGTATCCTGCGGCCAGACATGCCCGCCATCTGTCACACGCAGATGCTCGACTACGACACCATTCTTGCAGCCTCGCCATGTCTCTTCCGTCAGGCTGGGCGCAAGCATGTGTGATTGCGGGGTCGCGGCGCAGCCATCGCGGCGCGCCCACTGCTCCAGCCAGTCGGGCGTGGCCAGCAGGCCAATCGAGACACGGCCCAGGTAGGGTACGGTGTGATCGCCCGTGCCATGGATTTCGAGCAGCGGCGCGGGTCTGGCGGGCGAGCAGCCGCCGCGCAGCGGGAAGTAGGAGCCAGAGACCGAGGCGAAGGCGGCGATGCGTCCATCGAGCTGGCAGGCCAGCACAGCGGTCATGCCGCCGCCATTGGAGAAGCCGGTGGCATAGATGCGCGCGGGATCAATGCAGAAGGTCGCCTGCGCCTGGGTCAGCAGATCGCTCACGAAGAGCGTGTCGTTGCGCGTCGGGTGTGTCGGCCCGCCACTCGACCAGCCGAGCCGATGATTTGGCCCCAGCGACCCCTGTGGATAGATCACCAGAAAGCCCAGGTGGTCGGCCAGCGTGGAGAAGTGGGTCAGGCTCGCTTGCTGTGTCATGTCGCTGCCATTGCCGTGGAAGCTGAGCGCCAGGGCATAGGCGCGCGACGGGATGTAGCCCAGCGGCACATGGACGAGGTAATAGCGCCGCATGCCGCCGCTGATGAGCGAGAAGTCGCCGCTCGCGCCCGGCGCCACGGGTGAACGACGCCCGCAGCCAGTCGAGACGATCGGGTGATTGATGATCTGGGAGACGGGCACGACCACCACACGCCCGCTGCCCGCGTCGGCGGAGCCGCTGCCAGCCCTGTGGGGCGTCAGTGAGCTACTGCCCGATGGCAGGAGATGCGAGAGCAGACCAATCGCGGGCCGCCAGGGAGAGCCGCTCGCCGCGCCGCCCGCCAGCGCCGCCAGATTCGCTGGCAGCGTGATCGTCAGCAGCGCCAGCAGGCCCACCAGCAGCGCCACAGCCCCAGCGCGAGCCGCGCGCCGCCATCCACGTCGAGCACGCCGATCACGCCGATTATCCGACGGCGCGCGACCAGGACGAGAGAAACCGCCCATGCCCGTATCCTTCCGCCATCCCATCCATCGGCTGGCGATCGCGCGCGGCTATGCTTGGCCGCTCCTCGCGCGCCTGCGCGGCGTCACCGGGTATGACACCCGATATGACGTCTAGATGCGAGCGCCTTTACGCAAGGAGACGACCACGCGCCGCTGCTCGCCCTCGCCAGTGCTCTCCGTCGCGATATCGTCGTTTTCGGCCAGCGCCATGTGGATGATGCGGCGCTCGTTGGGTGGCATGGCCTCCAGCATGACTGGCGCGCCCGACTGGCGCACCTGGTTGGCGACCCGCTGCGCCATCTGCCGCAGATTCGCTTCGCGGCGCTCGCGGTAGTTCTGAGCGTCCACGATCACTCGCTCGCGCCGGCCAGCCTGCTTCGACACGATCATGTTGACGACGAATTGCAGCGCGGCCAGTGTCTCGCCGCGCCGCCCGATCAGCACGCTGAGCGGCTGTGGGCCGAGCGGCTGCACGTTGAGCGTCAGCGGTTCGTCCTCGGTCGCCGGGCGCACCTCCACCTCCGCCTGCACACCCATATGCCCCAGGATCATGCGCAGCGCCTCGATGGCGACTTCCTCGGTGGTGGCGTCCTCCGGCATCACATCGGCGAGCGCGGCGGTGGTCAGCTCGTTCGCCAGGCGATCCTCGCCAGCGTATTCCTCCTCGCCTTCGTACTCTTCGAAGCCATCGCCCTCCGCGTAGAGGTCGTCGTCGGTGGCATAGGGATCGGCAGCGGCGGCGCCACTGTGCGCGACAGCGCGATCGGCGGCCACGTAGACGCGCACGCGCGCCTCGCGCACGCCCATACCGCGCGCCCCACGGCTCGGCTCCTGCAGCACCACGACCTCAACCTCATCGCGCGTGCGGCCCAGCCGATTGAGCGCCTGGAGAATCGCATCTTCGATGGTCTTGCCGGAGGCTTCTACGCTCTCCACGCTGCTCACCTGCCTTTACGGTTGCGTCCGCGCGACTGCTGATTTCTGCGCTGGTTGCCGGAGTTCGCGCCGGAGGTATTGCCGCTGCGCCCGTTGCTCGCGC
>JAICVT010000262.1 GCA_025935235.1 Ktedonobacterales bacterium
CAGCCGGGGCGCTCCGCGCCGGGCGCGCCTGCGGGCAGCAGCCGCGCATCCAGGTGGATGAGGTCGTCGAGCGCGGGCAGCAGCAGCCACGGGCGAAAGCGGTCTTCTTCGCGGCCGAGCGCGCCGCCACCGGGAGCGCGCCGCCAGACCACCGCGCGACCGTTACGCTCAGCCCAGACGGAGACGATCCCAGGGGTGGGATCCCAGCCCCACAGCCACTCGTCTTCAACCGAACTCTGCCGCATGATCGCCTCACATGGTGGTAGTGGAGAGGAGCGCGCATGGCGAACAGGTACATCCGTTCTATGGTCCCCCGATGTAGTGTACCGCATGATCCGCGCTGGCAGGCTGCCTGATCGTATCGCCGCCAGGATTGCCGCAGGCTTGTGCTTCGGGCAATACTATTTGAGTCTAGGACCTTGTCGTTTCTTGATGCGTCGTGGCCACCAATGAAACAGCGTGGCAGATCGGATGAGGTCAGGGCGCGCTTGGAGCGCGCCACAGCGGTCGGCTTGCGCATCCTCCAGATCGTCAAGTGAGGCGAAATGGCGATTAGTGAGCGCGGTGTTCGTCAGCGGCCAGAGATATTCAGCGGGCTGGGGTTCGGGTGAGTAGGGCGGCAGGAAGAGCAGGTGGACGCTGCTGTTCGTGCGGTTTCTGAGCTCCTCGATAGCGCCGCTCGAGCTCGTCCACGGTGAGATGCGGTTCGAGGTGAATGCGTCTCGGCATGCCCCATTGTACAATCACCTATGCAGGGTTGGTACTACAAGCCTATCGCGCGAGGAAAGTGATGACTTCAAGAGTCATTCGTACCACAATCCAGACAGTGGGCCACGGCGCGTCGCGGCCAGAACCCCGGGCAGGACGGCGCCTTTTGTGAGGTCTCCGCGGACGTGGAAGTACCAGGTCGGAGTTGGCAGCCCAACTGTCTGGATCCAGCCCTTCCCGTGCACGTGGCCCGCTGCGATTAACTCATCGGCTTGTCCAGTCGGCGCGTAGTTCCGGTTGTAGTACTGAGAAAGTGTTTCACCGGTGTCAGCAAAGGTGTAGCGGGCCGCATAGATGTAGCCGTCGTGGAGCCACACATACAGCACGACAGGTTTTTCCAGCACGTGGCGAAACCAGGTGGCGGAGGCCTCAGCCAGTTCGTCGTGTGTGCCGGTGCAAGCGAGCGCCAAAGACGAGGGGCGTTCGGGCAGCGAGAAGTTTTGATTGTCCAACCGGTCGCCTTGGACGCGGTTGTCGAGCAGGTGCACACCCGCGATCATCAACTCTCTGGCTTGGTCACCCTGATCGATTAGAGTTGCGAACGCTATCAGCGGTGTGTGTGACCCATCCGAGTTGGCGGGGATGACGTCTCCTTGGACGTCGGTCGGAGTCCACCCAGCGCTATGCGCGCGGAGGGCGGCGGCGAAGGTTAGTTCCGCAGTAGACATTTCGGCTTCGTCTTCCGGCGCAACCTCGAACCAGGTCATTTCATGCCCTCCTTCAGTGATGTCTTTGAGACGACTTTTGGGGCCAGAATAAAAGCCGTTCCACTTCGGCAGTACGAGTCTCATACCACATTATTCTCAGGTGTTGTCGATCGCTTACTGCGCAGATCGTCGCTATTTCCCTTCTCCTCTCGGAGGAAGTTAGCCAAAGGCCGGATGAGGTCGGAGCTGGGCAGCGGCGCGCCAAATGACAACAACCTCGCCTGATTGAGTATAGCTCCCCTCCCCCGCTTTGCGGGGGAGGGGCTGGGGGAGGGGGCTAGCCAGCCTTGTTCGCGCCCTGCGCCGTGATGGCCGACCAGAAGAGGTTGGCCAGCGTCAGATAGCCCTGATCCGAGGGATGGAAGCCATCGCTGGAGACGTAGCTGGGGTGAGCGACCAGATCGGAGTTGAAGAGATCCACCAGCGTGTCGTGATGCGCCGCGACTGAGGCGTTGATGACCTGATTCCACTGCTGCGCCAGGCCGCGGATCGAGGCCAGCGTGGCGGGCGCGCCGCAGTAGGAGCCAGATGCTTGCGCCTCCGCCTGTACAGCGGGCAGCGCGCTGAAGTCCGGCGCGTTGGCCACGAAGACTTTGGCGGTCGTCTGCTGCTGGAGCTGGGTGAGCAGCGTATTCAGATTAGCGCCATACTGCGCGAGCGGCACACAGTCCTTGAAGTCGTTGCCAACCAGCCAGATGGTGATAAGTGTTGGCTTCGCGGCGATGGCCTGTGGCAGCTCGTCAACCAGCGCGCCGCCGAGCGTCTCGCCGCTGATGCCCAGATTGAGCGCGTAGGAGCCTTTGGGCAGCCGCGAGATTAGGATCGGCACGTAGGCCGTCACGTTGGGGTTGCTGGCGCCCACGCCGACCGCGTCCGATGCGCCGATCGCCACGTAGCGCACGCCAGCGGGCGGGGTCGCCGTGGCAGCGGGCGCGGTGCTCGCCGTCGCGGAGGGCGCGCTGGGCGGTGGCGTCGAGCCTGCGCCAGCCGGAGCGCCGCACGCCGCCAGCGCCAGGAGGGGCAGCAGCGCCGCCAGCGCCATGATGGATCGCGGCATGGCCAGCGCGCGGTGGCTCATCAGTCGAGTTCGAGGCGCAAACCGTCTCCACATGTGGCTCATACTCCAGGGGAACAACTGGCGGGCGATGCGCGGGGACGCGCATCCTGCTCACCAATCGTATCGGCGCATGGCTGAGGGCGTCAAGGCGCGGGGACCGGCCAACCACTCTGGGTAGCCCTCCTACCGAGCTTGCCAGAGCGCGAGGCGTACCACTATACTGCGCTGCGGCGTCTTGGCAAACTCGTGTGGATGTGAGAAAGAAAGCAGGTCGCGTGTGCGCATACTGGTGACGGGCGGAGCGGGGTATATCGGCAGCGTGATCGTCGAGGAGCTGCTGCGAGCGGGGCATACGCCCATCGTCTACGACTCCTTCCTCACGGGGCATCGCGCCGCCGTGCCAGCGGAGGTCGCCATCGTCGCGGGCGACATCCGCGATACCGCGCTGCTGACCCGCACGCTGGCCGAGGAGCGCATCGAGGCGGTCATCCACCTGGTCGGCCTGATCGAGGTCGGCCTCTCGGTCACCAATCCCGCCGCCTTCTTCGAGACCAACGTGGGCGGCACGATGAGTGTCGTGCGCGCGATGATTGAAACCGACGTCAAGCGGCTGGTCTTCAGCTCCAGCGCCGCCGTCTATGCCGAGGATGCTCCGCTGCCCCTGCGCGAGGACGCCCCGACCGGCCCGACCAGCGCCTATGGCGCCTCGAAACTGATGGTGGAGCAGTTGCTCGGCTGGGTCGCGCCCGCGCATGGGCTGATCTGCACGTCGCTGCGCTACTTCAACGCCGCGGGCGCCACCGCGCGCAACGGCGAAGCCCACGCGCCAGAGACGCACCTGATGCCGCTGGTGCTGCGCGCCGCCGAGCGCGACGAATCGGTCAGCATCTTCGGAACCGATTATCCGACCGTGGATGGGACCTGCGTGCGCGACTACATCCATGTGCGCGACCTGGCCTCAGCGCACCTGCTGGCGCTGGAGCTGAGCGCGCCAGGGGTCACGATCTACAACGTCGGCTCCGGGACGGGCTACTCGGTGCGCCAGGTGATCGAGATGGCGCGCGCGGTGACGGGGCGCGCGCTGCCGATCAGCGAGCGGCCACGGCGCGGCGGCGACCAGTACGCCACTGTCGCCACCTCGGAGCGCATCACACGCGAGCTGGGCTGGCGGCCGCAGCAGAGCGATCTGCGCACGCTGCTGGCCACCGCCTGGGCCTGGCGGCAGGCGCATCCCAACGGCTACGCCGAGTAGCGACCTCGCTCCCAGCCACGCACAGCGCCGCGCCCAGACGAGCGGAGGATACGCGACCGATGGAGCCGCCAAAGCGACCGATCGAGCCTCGGCGCGCGCATGGACGCTCGCCGAGGCTCGTGCTGATGTGTGGGCTGCCCGGCGCGGGGAAAACCACGCTGGCGCGGCGGCTGGAGGCCGAATTGCCCGCCGTGCGGCTCTGCCCGGATGAATGGTTGGCGGCGCTGGGCATTGATCTGCGCGACGAGATCACCCGCGATCGCCTGGAGACACAGTTCTGGCTGCTCGCGCGGCGCTTGCTGGCGCTTGGGCAGAGCGTGATCCTGGAGTCGGGCTTCTGGCTGCGCTCCGATCGCGATGAGAAGCGGCTCGGCGCGCGTGCGCTTGGCGCGGCGGTCGAGTTGCGCTTTCTAGGCGCTCCACTCGACGAGCTCTACCACCGCATCGAGCGGCGCAACGCGGCTCCCGCGCTGGGCGACGCGCACATCACGCGCGCCGATCTGGAGTTGTGGGCGACTGTCTTCCAGGCGCCCGACGCCGCCGAACTGGCCCTATTCGACCCGCCCGAGCGCCCGTAACTTGGCGACGTATCGCTCCATATGTTGGTCGCAGTGTGGCCACCGCAGAGGCGGCGATCGAGAGAGGACGGGGGTTGGAATGGGCGCCGTCGCTCAGCGTGCCAGGGCTGTGCTCTGGGCCGCCACACTAGCCCTGCTGGTGGCGGGATTTGCCTCGCTGATCTGGGGCGGGCTGCTGGTTGCAAACCTGAGTCTGACGCCTGCGGTTCCGTGGTCGGTCGTGGTGATGGCGGTCGTGCTCTGGCTGCTATGGCGCTATCTGGGCGGGCGCTGGCCCCCACGCAGCACATCAGCGCGGGCGACGTGCGCTGTTGCGGGCCAGGCCCGTACCGCGCGCCACGCTCGCCTGGGCGCTGCTGACAGGCGCGCTGGCGCTGGTGGCGCTGGTCGGCCTGTGGATCACGCTGGTCGAGCTGACACATGTGGGGGGCAACCCCACGATTCCCAGCGCCACCGCCGCGCCGGTCTGGACAATCGCGCTGGGGCTGGTGATGGGGTCATTCGTCTCGTCGCTTACCGAGGAGTTCGCCTTCAGGGGCTATGCGCAGGTCACGCTAGAACGTGCGTTTGGCGGGGTGGGAGCGGTGGCGATCTCGTCGCTCTTTTTCGCGCTCTACCACGGCCCAACACAAGGCTTTGCGTGGTCCAAGCTGCTGTTCTACTATCTGGTGGGCGCGGTCTTCGGAACGATCGCCTTCCTCACGCAGTCTACCCTGCCCGCCTGGCCTGTACACCTGGCGGGCGATCTCCTTTTCTTCTTTCTGATCTGGCCAAATGACGCGACGCGGCGCTTCGTCTGGCGCGATGGCGCGGATGGAGCGTTCTGGCTGTTTGTGGCGCTTACCGTCGTGTTCACCGCGTTGACTCTGCTAGCCGTCCGCCGACTCGCGCGCGTCGCCAGCGCGACCAGCGCACAGTTCGCGCCCGCCGCCAGCGCGCCGTCCATCGCGCCCACCAGCCGGCCGCGGAGCTAGCGCAGGGCGGCCAGCCAGCGGGTGGTGGCGTGCGGCGAGCGCAGGTGAATGAACGTGACGTGCGCGTAGTGCGGGAGCGTGGGGATCAGCGGATACTCGCGGCGATGTTTGGGCTGCGAGGTGAGCGCCCAGACGAACAGCGAATCGCGCGTGAAGAACTGCGGCCAGAGCCGCTCGCGATTGCCGCTCCAAAGCTCCTGGCGAGCCAGCGTGCGCCAGAGGGTGCGCCGCAGCAGCCGCGCGAAGATGATCGGCAGCGGATAGTCGAGCCAGATGATCGTCTGGGCGCGCGGCCAGAAGAGGTCGCGCGCCTGGCGATAGTTGCCATCCACCACCCAGGCGCCGCCCGCGGTCGCCTGGCTCACGCGCTGGCGAAAGACCTCTGGCTGCGCGGGCGTCCAGTTCGGCTCCCAGTTGAAGCCGTCCAGCTCGATGTGCGGAGCGCCCAGTCGCCGCGCCAACTCCGCTGCCAGCGTGGACTTGCCAGAGCCGGTGACGCCCAGCACAACGACGCGGCTCCCCAGCGCGGCCAGCGAGGTTGGCGGGACGGCCAGCCAGCGAGCTGGCGCGGGAACATCCTCCGTGTTCGCCGTATTTGGGCGTGTCATGCCATCCCTCCTGTGGCGTCTCTGTGTGGCGGGGTTCGCGCTGATCAATTGCGCGCGGGCAAACCAGTATAGCACACAGCCCCCACCCCCAGCCCCTCCCCCGCTTTGCGGGAGAGGGGAGCTACGGGCGTTCCCCGTGAACCGTCGCGCTGCGGTCGAGCGCTCTATCCAGCAGAAACCAAAAGCCCCTCTCCCGCCTCGGCGGGGGAGGGGTTGGGGAGGGGGCGCGTTTTTGCGCATCTTCACGTCACGGGCGCCATATTCCAATCACACTCCAATCTTTGTGCGGTACAACAGTGGATGATTGGACATGTAGGTCGTCGCGTCAGTGATTGGACGGCTGGCGACCTTCTGGCGAGAACCGCTGCGGGGAGACCGGGGGCAGGCTATG
>JAICVT010000154.1 GCA_025935235.1 Ktedonobacterales bacterium
AAGGGCTTGTAGTTGGCCCAGCCCTTGGTCGCCAGCACCTTGGTGATCGCGGCGGTCAGGGTCGTCTTGCCGTGGTCAATGTGCCCGATCGTGCCCACGTTCACATGCGGCTTGTCCCGCACAAATTTCTGCTTCGCCATGTTCCTGTTTGTCTCCTCACCGGGCGTCGCGATTGGCTACCGCGCGCCCGCTGTGGCCTCGCCGCCAGGGGTTGGGCCACCGCATCGTTCCATCCGAGTCGTTCGAGTCATGTGAGCCGTTGCGAGCCGTTGAGAGGGCTGGCGCGACGAGAGCGACTCTCATCGCGCCGCCATGGCTCCCGCACGAGCGCGGGTGATGGTTAGCCCTGCGCCCGTACAACCTTCCCAGCGGACTTCGCCTTCACATCTTCAGCGATGTTTCTCGGCGCCTCTTCGTAGTGCGCGAATTCCATCGTGTACGCCGCGCGCCCGCTGGTCATCGAGCGCAGATCGTTCACGTAGCCGAACATCTCGGCCAGCGGAGCCAGCGCCCGCAACACCTGCGAGCCGCCGCGCTCCTCCATGCCCGTCACCTGGCCACGGCGGCGGGTGATGTCGCCCACGACATCGCCATAGAAGTCTACCGGGGTCGTGACCTCGATCTTCATAATCGGCTCCAGCAGCACTGGGCCAGCTTTTTCGCAGGCCGCGCGGAAACCCATCGAGCCAGCGGTTTTGAACGCCATCTCAGACGAGTCCACCTCGTGATAGGAGCCGTCATACAGGGTCGCCCGCACGTCCACGACCGGGTAGCCAGCGAAGACGCCCGCCTCGCAGGCCTCGCGCACGCCTTCCTCGGCCGGCTTGATGAATTCTTTCGGCACCGTGCCGCCGACTACGCCATTGACGAACTCGAAGCCCGTGCCGCGCTCCAGCGGCTCGACCCGAATCCACACGTCGCCGTACTGGCCGCGACCGCCCGACTGGCGAACGAAGCGGCCCTCGGCCTGCGCTGTCTTCGTGATCGTCTCGCGATACGCTACCTGCGGGCGCCCGATGTTCGCCTCGACCTTGAACTCGCGCGACATGCGATCAACGATCACATCCAGGTGCAACTCGCCCATGCCCTCGATGATCGTCTGCCCCGTCTCCTGATCGGTGTGGACGCGGAACGTTGGATCTTCTTCGGCCAGACGTTGGAGCGCGATGCCCATTTTGTCCTGGTCGTTGCGCGTCTTCGGCTCAATGGCGATCTGGATCACCGGCTTCGGGAAGACGATGGTCTCCAGCGTCACCGGATGATCGGCCTCGCAGAGCGTGTCGCCAGTGAAAGTCTCCTTCAGGCCGACGGCGGCGCAGATGTCGCCCGAATAGATCGTGTCAATGTCCTCGCGGTGGTTGGCGTGCATCTGCAACAGGCGGCTGATGCGCTCGCGCTTGCCCTTGGTCGCGTTATAGACGCTGGTACCCTTTGACATGGTGCCAGAGTAGACGCGGAAGTAGCAGAGCCGACCCACGAAGGGGTCAACCACGATCTTGAAGGCCAGCGCCACGAACTTGCCGTCGTCCGAGACGACCAACTGCTCCTCGGCGCCATCGTCCACGTCTATCGCTGTGGGCGCGGGTACCTCCAGCGGCGATGGCAGATAGGCGATCACCGCGTCGAGCATGGCCTGCACGCCCTTGTTCTTGAGCGCCGAGCCGCACAGCACCGGCACGAGCTGGCCGCTGATGGTGGCCGCGCGCAGCGCCTTGCGAATCTCCTCGTTGCTGATGGCTTCGCCTTCGAGATACTTCAGCATGACCTCTTCGTCGGCTTCGGCCACCGCCTCGATCAGTTCCTCGCGGCGCTGCCTGGCCTCTTCGACCAGGTCCGCCGGAATCTCCGTGGACTCGGACTTCGTGCCCAGGTCATCGGTGAAGACGACCGCCTTTTGCTCGATGATGTCCACAAAGCCCTTGAACGCGGACTCGCTGCCGATTGGAATCTGGATCGGCGCGGGCTTGGCGTTCAGGCGCTCTTTGATCATCTCGACGGTGCGCCAGTAGTTCGCGCCGATGCGGTCCATCTTGTTCACAAAGCAGATGCGCGGCACGTTGTATTTATCCGCCTGCCGCCAGACCGTCTCAGACTGAGGCTCCACGCCGGCAACCGCGTCGAAGACGACGACGCCGCCGTCCAGCACGCGCAGAGAACGCTCGACCTCGACGGTGAAGTCTACGTGACCTGGAGTGTCCAGAATATTGATGCGATGATCGAGCCAGAAGCAGGTCGTCGCGGCGGCGGTGATCGTAATGCCGCGCTCCTGCTCCTGGGGCATCCAGTCCATCGTAGCGGCCCCTTCATGCACCTCACCAATGCGGTGAATCTTCTTGGTGTAGAAGAGGATCCGTTCCGTGGTCGTCGTCTTCCCCGCGTCGATGTGCGCAATGATTCCAATATTGCGTGTACGATCGAGGGGGTATTCTCTGCCCGCCATGTGCTCCCTCAGTGGTCTGTCGCGTCAGCGGGCGCGGCTCCGAGCCAGCGCCCGCAGCGACCTAGTAGCGATAGTGCGCGAAAGCCCGGTTGGACTCCGCCATCTTATGCGTCTCTTCACGTTTGCGAATCGTCGCGCCCTGTCCAGCGGCGGCGTCCATCAGCTCGGCGGCCAGCTTCTCGGCCATCGAGCGGCCACCGGAGCGGTTGCGCGCCGAAGCGATCAGCCAGCGCATCGCCAGCGCGGTCTTGCGCTCGCTGCGAATCTCGACCGGAACCTGATAGGTGGCGCCACCGACACGGCGCGGCTTGACCTCGATCATCGGCGTCGCAGCGCGCAGTGCCTGCTCATACACCTCGATCGGGTTGCGCTTGGAGCGCTCCTCTATCAGGGCTAGCGCCTGATACACGATGCGCTCGGCCAGGCTGCGCTTGCCGTCCCACATCAGGCGGCCAACCAGGCGCGTCACATTCTTGTTGTTGTACTTCGGATCCGGCAGCACAGGACGATGCTGAACTTTGGCACGTCGCGGCATACGCTACACATCTCCTCTGGCGTGGGCGCCTGGCCCACTCACATCCCCATCAGACAAGCATCAGATGCCCATCTGATGCGGGGCTGACGCCGATTCACTCGCGGTTGGAGCCAGCGAACCGACCCCGACGCCGCAGACAGCGCAAAGGGGCCCAGGGCAAATTGCCCCGGCGCCCCACTCGTCACGCGCCTTTCCCCTCGCGCCGCGAGCCGCGCTGGGCGCGCCCGCGATCGCTGGGAGGTCGCCTGACATGCTGCGTACTGGAGTGAGCGTCGTGTGGGCGCCGCCTCGCGCGCAGCCGTGGTATTTTTGTAGCCGACCTGGCGGCGAGGCGCCTGCGCGCCCTACGCCACTGGTTTCAGCCGTGCGATATCATCACTCCGCTGATGGATCGAATGACCGTTCCTGCCGGGCCGCGGGTCGAGCGTTCACGCATCCACGCGGCATCTGGCTCAGCGTACCGAGCAACCAATCATGCCTGCCACAGTGGCGTCTAGCGCCGCGCGGCTCCGGCGCCCTTCGGGCGCTTCGCGCCGTACTTCGAGCGGCCCTGGCGGCGCTTTTCCACGCCCTGGCTGTCGAGCGCGCCGCGTACGATGTGGTAGCGCACGCTTGGAAGATCAGGCACGCGGCCACCGCGAATGAGCACGACTGAGTGCTCTTGCAGGTTGTGGCCCTCGCCAGGGATGTACGCCGTGACTTCCTGGTGGTTGGTCAGGCGCACGCGGGCGATCTTGCGCAGCGCCGAGTTCGGCTTCTTCGGCGTCATCGTGCGAACCTGCGTGCAGACGCCGCGCTTCTGCGGCGCGCCACCCTGAATCCTCAGTGTGCGATTCTTGTGGCTGTTGTAGCTGAATTGCAGCGCCGGCGCCTTGCTCTTCTTGCCCTTCTTGCTCCGGCCCTTGCGCACCAGCTGATTGATCGTCGGCAAGGGAAACTCCTCACGTCTTCAGCGTATCATGCTGAGTGGCATGCCCGCATCGCCCGCGCCGGGACCGCCGCGCCGCCATGCCTCCGGTGTCGGAGGGCATGACAAGGCGCGGGCAATCTGACGCACGATGTGGAATGTTAACACTATTCCAGGTCGCTGTCAACTGACGGCAGGTCGCCGTAGTCGGTATTGTCGTACCCATCAGGGTAGGAGGACTCGGAATTCTCCCCACCCAATGGGCCACCCAGGCCCAGCGTCCCCAGCCCAGGCGTCTGCATCGCGGCGAGGCGGTCGGCGCGCTGCTTGTCGCGCAACTCGCGGCGCAGCGGCAGGCCCGTACCCGCCGGGATCAGCTTGCCGATGATGACATTCTCCTTCAGGCCGCGCAGGTGGTCGGTCAGCCCATTGATGGCCGCCTCGGTCAGCACGCGCGTCGTCTCCTGGAAGGAAGCCGCCGCCAGGAAGCTATCCGTATTCAGCGAGGCCTTCGTCACGCCCAGCAGCACCGTCTGCGCGGTGGCCGGCTCGCCGCCCTCGGCCAGCGTCCGGGCGTTCGTCTCCTCATAATGGAAACGATCTACCAGGTCGTTTGGCAGCAGGTCAGTATCTCCGGGTTCATCCACGCGCACCCGCCGCAGCATCTGGCGCACGATGATCTCGATATGCTTGTCGTTGATATACACACCGGTCGAGCGGTAGACCTTCTGCACTTCCTGCACGAGGTACAAATGCACCGCCTCACGCCCCTGGATGTGCAGCACATCCTGCGGGTCGATCAGGCCATTGGTCAGCGGCTGGCCGGGACGCACCTGCTCGCCATCGGTGACGATGATGTTGGTGGCTGCCGGAATCTGATATTCGCGCCGCTCCTCGACGCGGCTCTCGACCGTGATCGTCTTGGCGTTCTTCGCCAGCTTCACGATGCCCGGCTCGCGCGCCGTGATCGTCTCTGGCTCGGCGTGCTTGCTGCCAGCGGTGCGATACAGCGGCTCGCCCGCCGCCACCGCCTGGCCGTCGCTCACCAGCGCCTCCGCGCCCCTCGGCAACGAATAGTCCTCAGTGATGGCCTGCGACTGGATGACGTGCGCCTTGCGAACACCCGTCTCCTCCAGCTCGATCTCGACCACGCCATCAATCTCGCTGACGATGGCCTTCTCCTTTGGCGTGCGCGCCTCGAACAGCTCCTCGACACGCGGCAGGCCCTGCGTGATGTCCTCCTGCGCGCCAGCGATGCCGCCGGTGTGGAAGGTACGCATGGTGAGCTGCGTGCCCGGCTCGCCGATGGACTGCGCCGCAATGATGCCCACCGCGTCGCCGATGTTCACCAGCTCGCCAGCCGCCAGATTGCGCCCGTAGCACAGGCGGCAGACGCCGTGCGCCTCGGCGCACTGCAACACCGAGCGGCAGTAGACCTCCTTGACCCCCGCCTCGATGAAGGCATCGGCCATGTCGTCTTCGATCATCACGCCACGCTCGTACTGGTCGAAGCCGGGCACCTTCGCCTGCAAGATGCGCCCCGTCAGCCGGTTCTTGAACGGTTCGTTCATGTCGCGGCTGTCGCGCTCGGTGATCCAGATGCCCTGATCGGTGCCGCAGTCCTCCGCGAGGACGATGACATCCTGCGCCACGTCAATCAGGCGGCGAGTCAGGTAGCCCGACTCCGCCGTGCGCAGCGCCGTGTCGGCCAGACCCTTGCGGGCGCCGTGGCTGGAGATGAAGTACTCCATCACGTTCAGGCCGTCGCGGAAGTTGCCGCGCACTGGAATCTCCATGATGCGCCCCGACGGGTCGGCCATCAGGCCGCGCATGCCGGAGAGCTGACGAATCTGCTGGAACTTCGCCTTGGTCGCGCCGGAGTTGGCGATGGTGTAGATCGAGCCGTAGGGATCGAGCACCTGCTGCACGCGCTTCTGGATCTGGTCGGTGGCGTCGAGCCAGATGTTGACCGTCTCCTTGTAGCGCTCCGTGTCGGTGATCAGACCGTCCTGATAGCTCTCTTCCAGGCTCAACACTTTCTTGTCGGCCTCGGCCAGAATCGTCGTGCGATCCTCTGGCACCACCACATCGCTGATGGCGATGCTGGAGCCTGCGCGCGTGGCGTAGGTGAAGCCCAGCCGCTTGATGGCGTCGGCCAGATCAGCTGTCGCCTGACGACCCTCGTTCTTGAAGCACTCCGCGATGATGCCTCGGAGATTCTCCTTGTTCATCGGGTAGTTCTTGAAACGCAGGCTCTCTGGCAGCACATCGTTGAAGATGATGCGGCCAATCGTCGTCTCGACAGCCTTGTGCGGATCCCACGACGTGGCCTTGCCGCGCTCGTTGTAGACCTCGGTGACACCCAGTCGCACTTTGACGCGCGCCTGCAAGGCGATGATGCCGTTGTCGTAGGCCATCTGGGCTTCGTTGGCATCGGTGAAGATGCGCCCCTCGCCCTTCAGACCGCTGTGGTCCATCGTCATGTAGTAGCAGCCCAGCACCATCTCCTGCGAGGCGCCGATGGATGGCTCACCATGCGCGGGCGAGAGGATGTTGCGGGCTGAGAGCATCAGGGTGCGGGCCTCGTCCTGGGCGCGCTCAGAGAGCGGCACATGTACCGCCATCTGGTCGCCGTCGAAGTCAGCGTTGAAGGCTGAACAGACGAGCGGATGCAGCTGGATGGCGCTACCTTCCACCAACACCGCCTCGAAGGCCTGGATGCCCAGGCGGTGCAGCGTCGGCGCGCGATTCAGCAGCACCGGATGGTCGTGGATGACCTCTTCAAGGACATCCCAGACCTCTGGCCGCACGCGCTCCACGAAGCGCTTGGCGCTCTTGATGTTGTGCGCATGGCCGCGCTCGACCAGCTTGCGCATCACGAAGGGCTTGAACAGCTCCAGCGCCATGCGCTTGGGCAGGCCGCACTGGTGCAGCTTCAGGTCGGGGCCGACCACGATCACCGAGCGCCCCGAATAGTCCACGCGCTTGCCCAGCAGGTTCTGGCGGAAGCGCCCCTGCTTGCCCTTGAGCATGTCAGACAGGCTCTTGAGCTTGTGATTGCCAGAGCCAGCCACCGCGCGGCCACGCCGCCCGTTATCAATCAGCGCATCGCAGGCCTCCTGCAGCATGCGCTTCTCATTGCGGATGATGATCTCTGGCGCGCCCAGCTCCAGCAGCCGCTTGAGGCGGTTGTTGCGGTTGATGACGCGGCGATAGAGATCATTCAGGTCGCTGGTGGCGAAGCGACCACCATCGAGCTGCACCATTGGGCGCAGATCAGGCGGCAGCACCGGCAGCACCGTCATAATCATCCACTCCGGCAGATTGCCGGACTTGCGGAAGGCCTCCACCACGTTCAGGCGCTTGGTCGCCTTCTTGCGGCGCTGGCCGGTGGTCGTGGCGATCTCCTGGCGCATCTTGGCCGCCAGCGCATCGGGATCAATCGCCGCGAGCAGGCTCTGCACGGCCTCTGCGCCCATGCCCGCCTCGAAGATCTCAGGCAGATCGGGGTTGGCGTCGCGCAGGTCGAACTCGAACGCCTTCAGGTCGCGGTACTCCGCCTCCTGCAGCAGATCGCCGCGCTTGAGCGACTCCAGCTTGCGGCGCTGGGTCTCGTTGGCGGCGCGCAGCTCGCTGGCGCGCTTGACCGTCTCGTCCTGCAGCGCCGTAATCTGGCCCTCGGCCTCATACTGCGCCCGCTCGACGGTGCGCTGCGTCTCGGAGTAGAGCTGATCTTTCTCGCGCTGGGCGTCTTTGGCCACCAGATCGCGGAACTCGCGGGCCATGCGGTCGAAGGCGTCACGCATGCCTTCATCCACCACCTGGCCCTGGCGCGCCACCACCTCGCCCGACGGCTCGAAGACGACATCGCGCATCAGCACCTGATCGGCGTTCTCCTTCAGGATGCCCTTGATCTCGTTCTCCTGGGTGGTCAACTCGCTCAGGCGCTCGGCGCGGCGATCATCAATGCGCGCGCTCTCGGCGTCGCGGTCGCGCTCGGCGTCGGCCATGCGCTCGTCGCGCTGCTGCTGCAGCTCGATGATGCGCTCGGCGGCCTCTTGCTCACTCTGCTGCAGCTGGCGCTGGATGCTCTCTTCCAGCCCGCTCAGCGCCAGTTCGCGTGCCTCATCATTGACCTCCGTGACGACATACATCGCGAAGTAGAGGATGCGCTCCAGGTTGCGCGGCGAGAGGTCGAGCAGCAGGCCGATGCGGCTGGGCGTGCCCTTGAAATACCAGATATGACTGACGGGTGACGCCAGCTCGATATGCCCCATGCGCTCGCGGCGCACCTTGGAGCGAGCCACCTCGACACCACACTTGTCGCACACGATGCCCTTGAAGCGGACGCGCTTGTATTTGCCGCACGCGCACTCCCAGTCCTTGGTCGGACCAAAGATGCGCTCGCAGAACAGGCCGTCCTTCTCAGGGCGCAGTGTGCGATAGTTGATGGTCTCCGGCTTGGTCACCTCGCCATAGCTCCACGAGCGAATCTGCTCAGGGCTGGCCAGGCTGACACGAATGGCGTCAAAATCGTTGACTTCAAGCATTGGCGGAGGCGTCGGGCGTCGCCTGTCGCGACCACCCGCGCCTGTCTCCTTTCCGAATGCCTACCGGCGCACGCTTGCGCGTGTCGCCGGTTGTTGGCGCCGCGGGACCCCATTCCGGGCGACGCTCCGACGGCGCGAGTGGCCCGCACTCCACTCGCGCCGCGACTCGGATGCGCGCCGCGTTTCGACTCTCTCGACTCTCTCGACTCTCGCCGTCTATTCGTTCTCGAAGCCACTGAGGTTGATGCCCAGCTCAGGCATCACATCAGCGCTCGTATCTTCCACGAACTGGATCTTCTGCTCGTCTTCGTTGAGCACCTCGACATTGATGCCGAGGCTCTGCAGCTCCTTGACCAGCACCTTGAACGACTCCGGCACGCCCGGCTCGACGATCGGCTCACCCTTGACGATGGCCTCATACGTCTTGACGCGACCGGTCACGTCGTCCGACTTGACCGTCAGGATCTCCTGCAGGATGTTGGAGGCGCCGTAGGCTTCGAGCGCCCACACCTCCATCTCGCCGAAGCGCTGGCCGCCGAACTGCGCCTTGCCACCCAGCGGCTGCTGCGTGATGAGGCTGTAGGGGCCAGTGGAGCGCGCATGCACCTTGTCCTCGACTAGGTGCGCCAGCTTGAGCATGTAGATGTAGCCGACCGTCACCTCGGTGTCGAACGGTTCGCCGGTGCGCCCGTCGTAGAGCGGCGCCTTGCCCGCCACCGGCAGGCCCGCGCGCTCTAGCCACTCCTCGATGTCGGCCTCCGAGGCGCCATCGAAGACCGGCGAGGCGACGTGGTAGCCCAGCGCCTCCGCCGCCCAGCCGAGGTGCGTCTCCATGATCTGCCCAATGTTCATGCGGTGCGGCACGCCCAGCGGATTCAGAATGATGTCCACCGGAGTGCCGTCCGGCAGGAACGGCATATCCTCGACCGGCAGCACGCGGCTGATGACGCCCTTGTTGCCGTGGCGGCCCGCCATCTTGTCGCCCGCGCCGATCTTGCGCTTCTGCGCAATCGCCACGCGCACCAGATGATTGACACCCGGCGGCAGTTCGTCGTTGTTCTCGCGCGAGAAGACCTTGACCTCGACCACCTTGCCGCGCTCGCCATGTGGCACGCGCAGCGAGGTGTCTTTGACCTCACGCGCCTTCTCGCCAAAGATGGCGCGCAGCAGCTTCTCCTCGGCGGTCAGCTCGGTCTCGCCCTTCGGCGTGATCTTGCCGACCAGGATGTCGCCGGGGCCGACCTC